>NZ_CP182226.1:1687363-1987363 GCF_048081595.1 Sulfurimonas sp. ST-27 | reverse complement strand
GGGTTTAAGCCTACATAGTTGGTCTGCGGTTGCAATTTTGGTGATGATTTTTGTAAATCTTTTTTTTCTGATAAGTTCTCAGGAGCTTGCCAGATACAAAAGGGTCAACTCTTTGTATTTGACACCTTTGACAATGACAATACTTGGTTCGCTTTTGTTTACCGGTATTGTGATGATGGCGGCAAAGCACCTGCACTTCAGTATAGAAAATATTGCTATGATTTTTTTAGGTGTTGTATTGATTGTTTTGGAAACAAAAAGGTTAAAAGCCCTGAAATATCTGAGTACGAAAAAAGAGCATGCTTTTAACGCATACAAACCGTTTGCAAGAACAATTTTGCAGGCAGAATTTATTTTGGTGCTTTTGATGTCACTGTGGATGTGGTTTTTGTAAAATGCTATATCTTTTCAATGCAGAGGCAGGCAAAGACTCTTTACATGTAAAGAACGAAGATTTTAAATATCTTATAAAAGTACGCCGCCACAAAGTCGGTGACGAACTGGGTTTTCGCAATAAAGAAGATATAGAGAGGCTGCATATATACAGGTTGCAGAAAATCGAACCAAGAACGGCAGTGTTTGAGCGTATTTCTTCAGAAATCCTGAGAGTCAAAGCAGAAAAAGAGTTGCATATCGGCTGGTGTGTCATTGACAACAGGTCTGTTGAAAAAGTACTGGCAAGTCTGAACGAAACAGGGGTGAAAAAGATTACTTTCATCTACTGCGAGCGCAGTCAGAAAAACTTTAAGCCTGATTTCAAGCGGTTTGAACGGATTTTGCAGGCTTCAAATCAGCAGTGCGGGCGTACAGAGTTTATGGAATTTGCTACATGTAAAGGGCTTGAAACATTTATCAAAGAAAATCCGGATACAAAAGTTTTTGATTTTACAGATAAAAAACTGGAGTGTGAGAGTGATTTTACAACAGTACTGATAGGCTGTGAGGGCGGGTTTTCAGCCAAAGAAAAAGAGTTTTTGAAAAATCAGGAAGTGTTCCGGCTGGATACACCTATGATTCTTCGTTCTGAGAGTGCAGTTTTAGCAGTTGCAAGCAAAATATTGCTTTAAGAGAAGCGTGATATAATTTTTGAATGAAGAGTTATAATATAATTTATAAAGATGAAAAAACATTTCAAAAATTTGTAAAAAAGTATAAACTGAAAGAGGGAAAGGCACTTCTTGTTCAGGTATTGAGCGGGATTACAGAGGAAGAGTTCTGTCTCTCTCTTGCACAGTTTATCAAAAAAGAACTCCCCTATGCAAATATCATCGGTACCACAACGGCCGGCGGCATAGCGAATGCTGTCATGTATGACAAAGAAGTTGTGCTCTCTTTGAATCTCTTTAAAAAGAGTACAGTCGCTTCGAGACTTTACTCTTTTGAAGATGATTTTAATGTTGCAATGATGCAAAAAGCGCTGGTACGGGAAAATACAAAAGCGATGATAATTTTCAGTGACGGATTTAAAAGTAACGCTGAAGCATTGATAGAAAATATTCACAGGACCATGCCCGATATTGTCATTGCAGGAGGAAGAGCCGGTGATGAACTTTTTCAAAAAACATTTGTTTTTGACGAGAAAAATTACAGTGACAACGGATGTGTGATAGCAACATTAAGCGGTGAGGAACTGCATGCCAAGAGTGATTATATTCTTGCCTGGACCCCTATCGGCAAAGAGATGATAGTGACAAAAGCACAAGAGACAGTTTTGTATGAACTTGACGGAATCCCTGTTTTGGACATATACAAGAGATACCTTGGCAAGCATATTTTGGAAAAAATTCCTGAAGCATGTGCTCCTTTTCCGTTGTTGCTGAAAAAAGGAGACATTACTGTAGCGCGGGATCCTATTGCTGTGACGCAAGAGGGCTTTTTGCAGTATGCAGGCAGATTTGAAGTGGGCGATGTTGTGCGGTTTAGTTTTGCCGACATTGAAGATTTGACAGATCATCTTGATGAACTTTACGGTGCTTTGAGCCGGCACTGCGCAGAAACAATCTTTATATATTCCTGTGTCGCACGAAAAGCACTTTTAGGAGAAAAACTCGAAGATGAACTGGGTGTTTTGGAAGCCATTGCACCGACAGGCGGTTTTTTTACTTTTGGTGAATTCTTTCAATCTTCTGAGATGGCAGAGTTGTTAAATGTCACGACAACAGCGCTCTTCTTGTCAGAATCAGACTATACAGAGTGCGAGAAAAAAAGTTTTGCACCAAAGCATACTTTTGACTCTATAAAAAAATCATTAACCCATCTGGTCAAGATGACATCCCAGGAGTTGGAGACCCTGACCATTCATGATCCTCTGACTGCCTTGTATAACCGACAGGAGTATATCCGCATAGTTACAAAGAAGATAAAAAGTGCAAAACGGTATGGCGAAGTTTTTGGCATGATGATGATTGATATAGACTTTTTTAAACTGGTCAATGACAATTACGGACACGATGTCGGAGATCATGTCTTGAAAAAAATTGCACAAATTTTGCTGAAAAATGTACGTGAGGATGATTTTGTTGCACGATGGGGCGGCGAAGAATTTATTATTATTGTGAAAAATGCCAAAGTAGAAGCTTTGGAAAAAGTAGCACAGAAGATTCAGAAAAAGATGCTTCAGGAATCTTTTACTCCGGTGCCAAAGGTGACGCTCTCCTTCGGATTAACGCTTTACTGTGAGGGAGATGATGAGGATGCACTCTTTAAACGTGTAGACAATGCACTCTACAGAGCAAAGGAGAATGGAAGAAATCAGTATATCATCGGATAAATTTTGTATTAAGAAAAAATTTGGTTATAATTCCATTCAGAAAATCTGCCCCCATACGGATTTAAAAAATATATAGATATTCGTACTTTGACGAGTATCAAAAGGTAAAAAGATGAAAAAAGGTATTCACCCTCAGTTAGTTGACTGTACTGTAACATGTGCATGTGGAAATAGTTTTGTAACAAAAAGCCAAAAGCCGGAAATGAGAATTGATATTTGTAATGAATGTCACCCGTTCTTTACAGGCGAAGAGCGTATGGTTGATACGGCTGGTCGTATCGAGAAATTTAACGCACGTTACAATAAAAAATAATTTTTTAACTTGCTGACTCTTGTTCCAACTCCGATTGGAAACATCGGCGATATTTCACTCAGAGCGATTGATGCTCTGAGAAATGCCGATACACTTTTATGCGAAGACACCCGCGTTACCAAAAAACTCATCCATATTCTTAAAGAACGCTATAATACAGAATTTAAAGAGAACCAACAGTTTATTGCTCTGCATTCTCATAATGAACAAAGTTTTGTTGAAAAACTTTCTCCCTCTTTTTTTGAGCAAAATATTGTCTATGTCAGTGATGCTGGCATGCCCGGTGTGAGTGATCCCGGACAGGCCTTGGTTGCCTATTGTCTGGAACATGATATTTCCTATGATGTGCTTCCTGGTGCCAATGCCGTGCTTACTGCTTTTGTTGCCAGTGGATTTTGTGAAACAAAAATGCTGTTTTTAGGATTTTTGGACCATAAAGGAAGCAGTCGCAGTGAAGGTTTGCAGCGTGCTTTGCACAGTGGCTATACAACAGTTTTATATGAGTCCCCCCACCGTTTGGAAAAACTGCTTTTAGAAATTGCAAAAGAAGCACCTGAAAGAGAAATATTTCTGTGTAAAGAGCTGAGTAAGAAATATCAAAGATACCTGCATGGCACTGCAGCTGAAATAGTTGTAAAACTTGATGGAAATTTTCGTGGCGAATGGGTTGTGGTGATTCAGGCAGCCAATGAACAAAACAGTTCTGCCGTTAGTGAAAACGATATACTGGCACTGGACTTGCCTAAAAAAGTGCAGGCAAAACTTATCAGTAAAATTACAGGTGAAAATACAAAAGAGATCTATCAAAGATTAATGTAAATTTATGAAAAAATTTTAAATAAACACTTTTTTGGATAAAATACTCTCATGTTAATTTATGCCAAACAACCAATATATTATCTTATCAACAACTATCCGCAAAAAATAAAGACTCTGTATCTTGCAAAAGAACTTGAGAAAAAAGAGTACTCCCGCCTTATGAAAATGGATTTTGCAATTAAACGCATTCCAAATGAAGCAGCCGTTAAAATGAGTAAAAATGCCAATCACCAGGGATTTTTGGCTGAAGTTGAAGATTACAAACTCCATAATTACCAGACATTTTTAGACAAAGAGTTTGTAGTTGTTTTGGCAGGGCTTACAGATGTCGGCAATATTGGCGCCATTGTACGAAGTGCTTATGCCTTGGGTGTGGATGCGATTATTGTCAGCGGGATCAAACATCTTGCTGTTGAACCATTGCTTCGTACAAGTACCGGTGCACTTTTTGATATGCCTTTGGCTGTTGAAAATAACATACATAACTTATTGAATGATTTTAAGATGTCCGGTTTTGTCAGCTATGGTGCTGATATGGGCGGTATTGATATCAGAGAAGCAAAAATTGCGAAAAAAAGGCTTTTAGTCCTGGGCAATGAAGGAGAAGGCCTTACTGCAAGAGTAAGCGCAAAATTAGACAATATAGTCAGTATAAAAATGGCACATGATTTTGATTCACTGAATGTAAGTGTTGCCGGAGCTATTTTAATGGACAGGATGAGATATGAACAATGACGGGTTGCAAAAATTAAAAGATATCGGCGCACAGAAAATTTATGAAGATACACACATACCGGTAGGACATATACAGGCAATTTTACATGCAAGTTTTGACGGTTTGAACAAAATTCAGTTTATTGGTTTTATTTCGATACTCCAAAGAGAGTACAACATTGATTTGAGTGAATTGAAAAATGCCGGAACTGCCTACTATAATGAAAAAAATCCTGTTGAGACAACCACTGAAGACGGGATTTTTATAGCACCGAAAAAAAAGAAAAACTTTACACTTTTTTATATTTTACTTACAATGGTTGCTCTGCTTGCTGCTTTGTATTATACAGTGGAATATACAGATGAAGAGATAAAGACTCCTCCTCCAAAACAAAGCAATATTCAGATTTTATCTGTTGATACAAATGTCAGTCAGAAAAAAGATGAAAACAAGACACTCAAAGATGCAAACACGACACAGGAAACTGCAATAAAAAAAGAAAAAGCCGTAGAGAAAAGTTTTAAAATTATTGCAAGATCAAAAGTCTGGATGGGTTATATTGATGTTGCAACAAACAAGAAATATCAAAAGACATTTACGGGAGAGTTTGATCTTGATCCAGACAAAGAGTGGCTTTTGATTTTTGGGCATGGCTACATAGATGTTGTCACGGATACAGAGAAAAAGAAATTTAATTCGAAAAAAACATTAAGACTCCTGTATAAAGAGGGTGCAGTGAAGGAGTTGACTTTTGAGGAATTTAAAAGACTCAACAGAGGTAGTGCATGGTAAAAGTCTTTGTTCTCATGGCACTCTTTTTTGGTTTTGCAAATTGTGTTGATATAACACAAGACCCATTGGATGTGAAAATTAAAAGCTTTTTAGGTGAGAAATCCTATGAGACAAACAAAGATTTTATCAATGTGATTTTTGAACCGAAATCCTCTTTTTATGTCAAAGACAGGGTCAATGCGGTGAAGGTCATACAGACACTCAAAGACAATGGTCTGTTAAATCTTTTTTTTCGTTCACCACAGGATTTTCGGCTCAATTTTAAAACAAGCGGGTATCCTCTCTTTTTTGTAAAAATTATGGAAGACACGCTGCAAAACCTGGGCTATTTCAGATATGTGACAACAGCATCAAATTTTGACAGTTCAGAATTTTCCTGGAGTATCAATCTCACATCAGAGTATGCAACCGACCCTTTGATACTGCAAAACGAACTGCAAAAAAGCGGTTGTAATATAATAGACGTAGAAAAAAATTCTCTCAAAGAGTGGACATACACCATTGACATAAGCAACGGATATCTCAATGTCGCTCAGCTGCATACAGGCGAAGAACTGAAATTAAAACGCTCTTTGTATGCCCATTGGCTTGATATTTCAAAGATCAGAAGTCTGACGATCAAAAGTTCAAGAAGAAACAGATGGTATCCGTATATTGCCTATTATGATGCCTCTTTGCATCTTTTAAAACTTTTTAAAAAAAATAAAATCTATAAAAAACTGACACTTATCATGCCCAAAAATGCGAAATATATCAAAATATCGGATATGCATACACTTAAAAATGTCAAAGATTCTCTTGTTTTATATCCAAAGGGCAAAAGATAATTTACAGACCGTAACTTTATTCTAATAATTTTTCGCTAAAATAGCACTAAATATTTCATGTTATAGGGTAAACAATGTTTGATGAGTTTAATTTTAATAGAGTTGAGAGACTTCCAAAGTATGTATTTGCGGAAGTTAATGATATAAAAATGGCAGAACGCCGTGCCGGTAAAGATGTGATAGATTTTTCTATGGGAAATCCTGACGGACCGACGCCGGAGCATATACGAAACAAACTTGTCGAATCAGCCCAAAAGACAAAAACACACGGATACTCTTCTTCAAAAGGGATTCCGAAACTCCTCAAAGCAATTGCAGACTGGTATGAACGCCGTTATGACTGCAAGCTTGATCCTGAAACAGAGTGTGTGGCGACAATGGGTTCCAAAGAGGGGTATGCACACCTTACCTATGCCATTACAAACATAGGAGATGTGGCGGTTGTACCTGATCCTACCTACCCGATTCACGAATACTCTTTTATTCTGGCCGGAGGCAATGTTATCAAATTCGGTATAGAGTTTGATGAGCATTACCGGGTGAATGAAGATCACTTTTTTGAGAGTCTGGAAAAGGTTTTCAAAGAGAGCTCCCCGAAACCAAAATATGTTTTGGTCAATTTTCCGCACAATCCGACAACAGCAACGGTTACGCCTGAGTTTTATGAACGTTTGGTTGCGATGGCAAAAGAGAAAAGATTTTATGTGATTTCCGATATTGCCTACGGTGACATTACCTTTGACGGCTATAAAACACCTTCTATTATGAGCGTAGAGGGTGCAAAAGATGTGGCAGTCGAGTCGTTTACGCTTTCAAAATCGTACAATATGGCAGGCTGGCGTGTAGGTTTCTTTGTAGGAAACAAAAAACTCATAGGTGCCTTGCAAAAAATCAAATCATGGTTGGATTACGGTATGTTTACGCCTATTCAGGTGGCGGCGACGGTTGCACTGAACGGCGATCAGACCTGTGTGAGCGAGATTACCCAAAAATACAATCACCGCCAGGAGGTGCTTATAGAAGCATTCGGGCGTGCAGGCTGGCATATACAAAAGAATGAGGCAACAATGTTTTCCTGGGCAAAAATTCCTGAGTGTGTCGCACATCTCGGTTCTTTGGAGTTTTCGAAACGTCTGTTGATTGAAGCAGGTGTTGCCGTGGCTCCGGGAATCGGTTTTGGAGAATACGGTGAGGGCTATGTTCGTATAGCACTCATTGAAAATGACAACAGGATTCGTCAGGCTGCCAGAAATATAAAAGAATTTTTAAAACAGTTTGACGGCTGTAAAAAAGAGAGTAAAAAGTAATGATAAAAGTCGGAATAATCGGTGTCGGAACAGTCGGAACAAGTGTAGCACAAATTTTAAAAGAGAATGCGGATGTGATTTCTGCCCGTGCGGGTGTTGATATTGTCGTCAAAAGCGGTATCGTGAAAAATCTCAAAAAAGAGCGGGGTCTGGACATTGTATTAACAGATAATGTAGATGATATTTTAAATGATGAAGAAATAGATATTGTCGTAGAATTGATGGGCGGAGTAGAAGAGGCATTTGAAGTGGTAAAACGCGCACTCAAAGCCGGTAAGTCTGTTGTAACTGCAAACAAAGCGCTGCTGGCATACCATCGTTATGAATTGCAGGAGATTGCAAAAGACAAAGCCTTTGAATTTGAAGCGAGTGTTGCCGGAGGTATTCCAATCATAACGGCACTTCGTGACGGTTTGTCAGCCAATCATATAGAGTCGATTATGGGTATTATGAACGGTACATGTAACTATATGATGACAAAGATGACGAATGAGGGTGTGGCATACGATGACATTTTAAAAGAGTCTCAGGAACTCGGCTATGCCGAAGCTGACCCGACTTTTGATGTGGGCGGATATGATGCTGCGCACAAGCTGCTTATTTTGGCTTCCATTGCCTACGGCATTGATGCAAAACCCGAGGATATTCTGATAGAGGGCATTGAAAATGTGACGCAGGACGATATTGCATTTGCCAAAGAGTTCGGTTATGCCATCAAACTTTTAGGGATTGCAAAAAAAGACAAAAATGAAGTGGAACTGCGAGTACATGCCTGTTTGATTAAACAAGAAGAGATGATAGCAAAAATAGACGGCGTGATGAACGGTATATCTGTTGTCGGCGACAAAGTCGGCGAAACACTCTACTATGGTCCGGGTGCAGGCGGCGATGCAACGGCTTCGGCAGTTGTGGCAAACATCATAGATATAGCAAGAAGCGGAAAATCGACGCCGATGCTTGGATTTAACCGACCGATGGAAGGCAATCAGCTGACACTCAAACCAACGGAAAAAATCGAGTCCAAATACTATTTGAGAGTCAATGTCTCAGACAGAACCGGTGTTTTGGCAAGACTGACAAAAATATTTGAAACACACAATATCTCTATAGAAACCATGCTGCAGCGTCCAAGTGACAATGAAAGTGCAAACCTGTTGATATCAACACATACAGCCGTGGAAAAAGATATACAAAATATGATAGGCGAACTTGAAGCACTTGATTTTATAAATGCAAAACCTTCTATGATCAGGATAGTGTAACTTTTAAGATGAAAATCCTGATTACAGGGGCAAGCTCCGGTCTTGGTGCGGAATTTGCACGTCAATATGCGAACAAAGATACTGAACTTATTTTGTTGGCACGCAGAGAGCAAAAACTGCAAAGCCTGCAAAAAGAACTCGCTCCAAAATGTAAAAGTATTACTTTGCTTGTTGTGGATGTAACTGATTTTGTTCAACTTCAGAAAAAAGTCAGGTCAGTCGGAGCAGTTGATTTGCTTCTGTTAAATGCAGGAATATCGCTTGGACATACGCAAACTATTCCAACGATACATGATTTTCAAAATCTTTACAATGTCAATGTGCTGGCAAATCATGCGATTTTAGAAGTGCTTTTACCGCAACTGCAGGCACAAAAAAGCGGTCATATTGTATTTGTTTCATCGCTTTCGTCACTTTTTACTATGCCGAGTGCAAAAGTGTATGCTTCGTCCAAACGTGCTTTAAATGCCTATGCGGAGGGTATATTTTACAAGTATGCAAAAGACGGTTTACATGTAAGCATACTTTTGCCGGGATTTGTCAAAAGTGAAATGACTGACAAAAATGAATTTAAGATGCCGTTTTTGCTGGATACTGCAGAGGGAGTCAAACGTATGAAAAAGGCAATAGAAAAAAGAAAAAAGTTTTATGCCTTTCCTCTTAGATTTTATTTAATCATTCGTTTTATGAATTTACTTCCATCAGCTTTAAGTCAAAGAATTGTAAACTACCTTTCATAGTTGTAAATTGCAGATTTTTTAAAAAACATATCTTAGAAGGCAAATCCTCGCTTTGCTCTGAGCTTCACGATATGCTTTTTCAAAAATCTTACTGAAAATACGGTAGTAGTTGAGGGTGGAAAATGGAAAATATAAAAACAATTGACAGTGTGTGCGCATACTGTGGCGTAGGCTGTGACATTGCCGCACATGTTGATGTCAAAGAGAACAAAATCAAGAAGATATTCGCACATCCCGACGGTGCTACATCAGAGGGAAAGCTTTGTATCAAAGGAACATACGGTTTTGACTTTGTTGATGCAAAAGAGCGTATTAAAAATCCCCGTATCCGAAAAAGCTTTTTGGAAAAGAATCCTCATATCAAAGCTGTTATAGCTGATTCGCTTCATTCTCTGGATGAAAAATGGTATGAAACAAATTTGGAGAGTGCAACAACAGCCGGTGCAATGAAGCTCAAAGATATTCAGGCAAAATATGGCGACAAATCTGTCTGTTCGCTTGGCGGGGCAAGAAGCTCTTGTGAGAGTGCCTACTATTTTCAGAAATTTACGCGTTATACACTGAACTCTCCACATGTGGACAACTGTGCGAGAGTCTGCCATTCCCCATCACTAAAAGGCATGCGTCTTACTATAGGCGAAGGGGCTGCCTCGAATCCTTTTGATGATATATACAAAACAGAATTTATGATCGTAATGGGCTCAAATACTACAGAAGCTCATCCTATTGTCGGAAACCGTATGATAAAAGCGGCACAAAAGGGCACGCCTATTGCATGTTTTGATGTTCGTGAGATAAAACTGCACAAGTTTTCAAAGTATAAAGCGGTAACACCGCATGAATCAAATCTGCTTGTTTTAAATATGATAGCCTACACTATCATCAAAGAAGAGCTTTACTGTAAAGATTTTATCAAAAACAGAACAAAGAACTGGGAACATTTCAAGGAAAACATATTAGCCGACCCGTATGCAAATCCGGAGTTTTTCAGAGATGTAGAAGGGTATGAGTATCTTGCGGATATGCTTCCTGAAATTGCCCGTGAGTATGCGGCCAAAAAGTCTTTGATTCTCTGGGGTCTCGGGATTACCGAACATGTGGACGGTTCCTATGCTGTTATGGCCATAGTGCATTTGGCACTAATGACCGGAAATATAGGTAAAGACGGAGCCGGTGTTATGCCGCTTCGCGGACAGACCAATGTACAGGGTGTCTGTGACATGGGAATGCTTCCGTATTATGCGCCTGATTATACAGCTCCAAAAGAGGTAGGGCTAATGACACCCCAACTGGTTGACGGAATGCTTGACGGCAGTATAAAAGGTGTTCTCAACATTGGTGAGGATCTGACACACATTCATCCGAATCTTAACAAGATTACGAAAGCCTTTGAAAATTTGGAACTGATATTTGTGCAAGAGCTTTTTATGACAGATATTGCCGAACGTGCCGATATAGTGGTAGGTGTAAAATCAGCCTACGAAAAAACAGGTGTTTATATCAATGCCATGAGAAAAGTACATCTTTCAAGACCTTTGGTAGAGTGTGATTTACCTGATGACTGGGAAGTGATCAAACTGCTTGATGAAAAGATGGGCGGCGGTTTTGGTTTTGACTCGTCCGAAGCAATATGGGAAGATGTCAGAAAAACAGCGACAAACAGATTTAAAGGCGCTTCTTACAAAGTGCTCAGAGAAAATGAAAAAAAAGGCATTTCCTGGCCGATAACCGAAGAGGGAGAGGGCACTCCTGTACTGCATCGCGAAGATTTCAGAACACGTGACGGCATTGGTGCTTTTAGATACCACGGATACAAACTCTCAGGGATGGTAGAAGAGATTTTAAACAAAAATCTCAAAGGATACCATCTTACAACAGGCCGTGCTATGGCACATTACAACAACTCTGCACAAACAAAATATACCGAAAAACTGATGAAACGCTATACAGAGGATCTCTTGTTGGTACATGAAGAGGATGCGGCAGACTTTGTGAGCGAAAAGGTGATTCTAAAAACAGAGTTTGGTCAGACAAATCCTCTTCGTGTAAAGTTTACCAACAAAGTCCGTCCAAAAACGCTTTATACAACATTTCATCATGCAGATTCAAAACTGAACAATATATTTGGAGACAAGAGTGATGAGCTGATTATGACAGCGGCATTTAAGTCTATACAAGTTGAAATAATAAACTGCTAAGCAAACACCAGCCCAGGTTAAAACCTGGGTTCCGAATAAATATAAGCATGTCAAGATATCGAGGAACCAAGACTTCAGTCTGGGCTGAGAGTTGCTTTGAAAATTGCCAAGAAAGGACATAAACCCATGAGCAGAGCAAAAGGAAATATAGCAGAAGAAAAGGCTGCTCTATTCCTGCAAGAACATGGGTATACTATTTTAGAAAAGAATTTTTATTCCCGTTTTGGCGAATTGGACATTATTGCCTTCAAAGATAATATCCTGCATTTCATAGAAGTAAAAAGCGGTGAAAATTATGAACTAGCCATTCAAAACATAACACCGGCAAAACTCTCCCGTCTTATAAAAACCGCACAGGTCTATATGAAAAAAAATACTCTGGATCCTGAGTATATGTTTGATGCACTGATAGTCACCCCGAAAAACATAGAAATATTGGAAAATATTACAATTTAATTTAATTTTTGCTAAACTGTAGAAAGTGATATTTTTTTTACAGGTTTTTTTATGAAAAATAATTTTTTGAATGACACAATGAATAAAGACTATTTGCTCAAAACATTTGACAGAGATGTCATTTTTTCTGCAACTGATTTGCAGGGAAAAATTGTATATGCCAGTGAGGCATTTTGCAGAATAAGCAAATATTCAAAAGAAGAACTTTTAGGAAAAAACCATAATATTTTAAGACATAAAGATATGCCAAAAGAGCTGTTTGCAGATTTGTGGGCTACTCTCAAAGCCGGAAAAGAATGGTATGGCGAGATAAAAAACAGGGCCAAAGACGGCAGTTTTTATTGGGTGTATGCGCATATCGGACCATATACCAATGAGAGCGGAGAAGTTGTCGGCTACCATGCATTGAGAGAAAACATTACAGACAAAAAAGCTTTGCAGGAGCTGCAGAAAAATATGGAAAATATGAATGAGTATCTCAAAGAAGAGGTACACCGCAGAATCAAAGATATTGTAGCACTCAACAAAGATATACGCGAAACACAAAAAGAGATCATATTTACAATGGGCACAATCGGTGAGAGCCGTTCCAAAGAGACAGGAAATCATGTAAGGCGGGTTGCAGAGTATTCCCGCTTGTTGGCGGAGTACAGTGGTATGGATAAATTTCATGCGCAGATGTTAAAAGAAGCAAGTCCAATGCATGACATAGGAAAAGTAGGCATACCCGATGCTATACTCAACAAACCCGCAAGACATACAGCCCAGGAGACTGAAATTATGAAGACACATACTACTCTGGGGTATGATATGCTTAGACACAGCGACAAAGAACTTTTACAGATTGCAGCTACGATTGCGTATGAGCATCATGAAAAATATGACGGCTCTGGATATCCCAGAGGTTTGGCAGGAGAAGAGATAAGCATATATGCAAGAATTACCGCTGTAGCAGATGTATTTGATGCGCTTGGAAGCGAGAGAGTGTATAAAAAAGCCTGGAAGGATGAAGATATTGTTGCAATGTTTCAAGAAGAAAAAGGAAGACACTTTGACCCTCTGCTTGTTGATATATTTTTAAATAATATTGCGGACTTTAAGAAAATAAGAGACCGATATTGTGATGTTGCCTGCTCTTAGTTATTTGTATTTAAATCGGCTTCGTCTAAAAGGGTAAAAAAGCCTGCGGGCTCAAGCACTCCGAAACTTTCAAATAAAATTTTTCCCTGTGAATTAAGAAAATAGTGTCTTGGAACGCCGAATCTTTGGAATTTTTTTGGAATGAAGTGCCGGTCACGTGAGAGATATACAAGAATATAGTCTTGACGAAGCCTCTGTATGACTTTTTTTTGAGAGAGTGTTACTTCTTTAAATCTTTTGCAAAAATGGCATCTGTCCGCTCCGACAAAGAGGTAAATGTTTTTGTGCGCTTTTTGTGCTTGATTTACTGCCGTATTGTAATCATGCAGCCATTTGTCTGTTTCAAATCCAAAAAGAGAAGATGCTAAAAATAGGATAGTTATAAATGTTTTCATAATCAAATTGTATTAGGATTACAATTAAAATGATATAATTTTCCTAATATAAAATGATATCTTAGGAAAAATGATGAAAGAAGCAAAAATATTTTTCGGTTCTAAAGAAGCAGAAAAAGCAGAAGTAAGCCAAAGAAAATCGCCTTACAGCGGGGAAGTGGTTTCAACTGCTCCTGTATGCAGTGAAGAGGATGCAAAAAAAGCATTGCAGATTGCCAAAGATGCCGCTGTATTTGCCAAAAAAAGTACTTTGGCACAGCGTTGCGCATGGCTGCTTGATGTTGCCAAAAAACTTCAAGAAAACAAAGAAGATTTGGCAAAAACCATTACGGATGAAGTAGGGAAGCCTATCTCTTTTTCACGTATAGAAGTTGAACGTTGTATTGAAACCATAACGCTTTCAGCAGAGACAATGCGGACAATGCACGGTGAAACGATCAACACTGATGCCATGCCCAGCGGAAAAAAAACGCTTAGCTTTTTTCGACGCGAACCTGCCGGTGTTGTTGTGGCAATTACGCCTTTTAATTTTCCTTTAAATCTCGTGGCACATAAACTCGGACCGGCACTTGTCGCAGGTAATGCCGTAGTGCTTAAACCGACACCCGAAGCACCTCTGACCGCATACAAGTTTGCAAAGCTTTTTATAGAGAGTGATTATGCCGTACCTGATGCATTAAGTGTTGTTTACGGTGATGCAGAAGTTGGTAATGCACTAATTACAAGCGATATTCCCCGTGTTATCAGTTTTACAGGCAGTGTTCCTGTCGGCAATATTATTACAAAGAATGCCGGTATCAAAAAAATAGGACTTGAACTCGGAGGCAATGCCGCGACATTCATAGAAAAATCGGCTGATCTGGCCTATGCTGCAACGAAATGCGCCATGGGTGCTTTTGTCAATTCGGGACAGGTGTGTATATCGCTGCAGCGTATTTATGTGCAAGAAGATATATATGATGAATTTGCAGAACTTATGGCAGCGGCTACAAAAAAACTCAAAGTCGGCAGCCCTTATGATGAGGAGACATTTATGGGACCGCTCATAGACGATGAATCATGCCAGCGTGCTATGGGTTGGGTTGATGCCGCTATAAAAGAGGGTGCAATTCCTTTACTGGTTCCGCGTTTGGAAGGCAGAACATTTTATCCCTGTGTCATGGCAAATGTAAGGGATGATATGGCAATTGTCTGCGAAGAGGTCTTTGCACCGATAGTTTCGCTGGTAAAAGTGATGGATTTTGATGATGCTGCCCTAAGAATGAATGACTCGCCTTACGGTTTGCAGTTTTCGATTTTTACGAACGATTTAAGCATTGCAAACCGTGCAATAGAGGAGCTTGATGCGGGCGGAATAGTTATAAACGATATGCCGACACTTCGTTTTGACATACAGCCCTACGGCGGGGTGAAACTCAGCGGAGTAGGACGCGAAGGTCCGCGTTTTGCCATAGAAGAGATGACGGAGTTGAAGTCTATTGTCATTTGTTAAATGACAAGTGAAATTTAGACTTTTGTACCCTAAGAGTCGGCACTAAAGTACCGATTCCGATGAAAGAGCTTTTGGGAACCCGTACTTTTAACGCTAAAGCGTAACTTAGAAAAAACTAAATTTTTTTCTGCAGTGCGGGTTTTGTTTTTTACAAGAGAGGGCTGTATGAAAAAAAAAGTAATCGTTTCTGCCTGTTTACTCGGTGAGTGTTGCCGTTATGACGGTAAAACAAAAAAGACAGATGTGGTAGAAGAGGCTTTAAAGGAGTATGAAATCATTCCTTTCTGCCCTGAAGCACCGCTTTTTGGAACGCCGAGAGAACGTATCAATGTTGTGGAAATAAACGGAAAAAAGAGAATCGTGACAGATGAGACAAACAAAGATGTTACACAGCTTTTGGAAGACGAAACAAACACTTTTATGAAACTGCATCCAAAGGTTGACCGTATCATTCTCAAATCAAAGTCACCAAGCTGCGGATATGGTACGACTCCTGTTTTGAATGAGAAAAAAGAGACTGTGAAACTCGGCAACGGAATCGCTGCAGAGCTTATGAGCAAATATTACAAAAATATCAAAATCGAAGATGAATTAAATTTTATGAAACATAATCCAAACGAGTCAGATAGACTTTAAAAGCATCATCCAGATCATAAAAAAACTCTAACTCGGGATTGTTCGCATCTATCGTAAACTCTCTCTCATGCATTTTGTTTTTCTCCATTTTCAGTGGGTTTGAAAATTGTAGTATTTTTTTATTCCGTTTTGGTTACAAAGAGTGACACATATTCTCTGTTAATCTCCTACAGGAATATAGGCAAAACCGTCATTTTGTTTGTTGATAAGTCCTATGGTAGAGTTTGGAATAATTGTTACAAAAGGAACAATGTCATCTTTTGTAAGCCTGTTGCGGTCCATTGCCGCACCGCACATTAGAAATTCCACATCGTAGGTGTCAGCCATTGTGGCGATACGCTGCTTGAGCTCTTTGTAGGCTTTTTGAAGTTTTTGATCATTTTTAAAGATGGTAGTGTCCAGATTTTTTACAAAAAATCTGTAGGCTCCTCCATGGATAACAACGGCTACATCAAGCTCTTTGAGCTGGTTTGCATAGAGTGTTTTGTTGAAAACAATTCCTTTGAGTATATTTCTTTCAAATTTTGCCAAATTTTTTGTTGTCAAATCATACACTGCCTTTGCATTTTCATCTTCGGCCTGAACCAGACTAAGAAGCAAGGTTAAAATCAGTATCATTTTTTTCATTTATACATTCCTTTTGAATTAATGGCATTGGAGATGCCCTTATATTATCCCAGATAAGTAAAATTTATGTAAAATCACTTTTCTTTTTTTAGTACAACTTCACCCAGACCTGTTTTTACAGGGTATCCTGCTTTTACCCAGCCTTTGAGCCCGCCTTTGAGCGTGGTTACATTTTTGTAACCCATTTTTTTCAACACTTCGGCTGCCAATGCCCCTCTGCCTCCGCTTCGACAATATGTGACTATCAGGACATCAGGATCTTTGATCTTTTTCGCCGCTTCCCATTCCAGATTGCCGCGTGTAATGGCTACAAAATTTTCTTTGTTGAACTCATCATAGGGAATACTTCCCTCGGCTCGCTGTTCACTCTCTCTTACATCCAGAACAATTACGTCTTCACCCTCATCAAGCAAAGCTTTAAGCTGTTTTGCAGGCATCTCTCCCACACTTTTTCTGGCTTCTTTGATAAGCACCATTTTATTTGCAATATCTGCCATAAGCAGGTTGGTACTCAACAATGCAATGATCAATAACAATTTTTTCATTGTTATTCCTTTGTTTTGAAATAACCTAATAGTTAAATGCTTAATTAGGCATTTAACTAAATAGATGAGAGTATGGTATAATTTTATAATTAAAATGTCAAGGACAACAATGCTGGATATGCAACAAAAAATCAAGATATTCAAGGCGCTTGGGAATGAAACACGTTTTTTAATTTTTAAAAATGTTTTTACGGGCGGATATACATGTTCTCTTGATAAAAAAGATCCAAAGGTCAAGGTCAGTCCCCATGCAACCTGTGTAAGCACCATTGCCGAGCATTTTGATTTTTCACTGCCTACGATCTCAAAACATTTAAAAGAACTTCGAGAAGCCGGTATCATCACAATGGAAAAAAAATCAAATAAAATCTATATAGAACCGAATATGGAAACAATCCGGGAGTTAGGGGGCTGTTTCAATACTTTGGTTGAAAACTTTGAAGCCAACCGGGAACTTTTTTTCACATAAGACAAAGCGTGTAAAATTACAACTTTTGAAGTTTCTTCTTCCTGTCAAGATAAAAAACATCAAAATCAGCGGCAATAAAACATTCCCCTTTATAGGCAAACTTTATCTCCCTGCAAATCATTTCTGCATCGCAGGAACTTCCCCGTGAATATCTTGGACTGATGTGGGTAGCTATAAGATTTTTGATGTGATGTTTCTGTGCCGCTTCACCCAGTTTTTTTGCTGTAGTATGAAGAAATTTTGTCTTTAAAGCATTGTATACTTTCTGTGTGTAGGTACTTTCATGCACCAGCAGATCAAGATTCTCCAGATAAGCGCCTAAAATATCAGGTTTACTGTTGTCTCCGGCTACTATGAGGCTTCTTCCCGGCAGGGGAGACAGCATATAGTCCTTTGAGAGAAACTCTTTTCCTTTGTGCATAATGCTGTTTCCGCGTTTAAGCTCTCCATAAAGAGGCGAAGGCTCGAGTCCCGCCAGGCGCAGCTTTTGCTCATCAAGTTTGTCTGTTGTGTCATGCTCTTGTATAAAATAGGCAAAACTTTCCACAGAGTGTACAAGCGGGAGAACACGGAGGATGAATTTGTCAAAGATTATTCTGCTGTTTGCTTCTGTCTCAACTATTTTGAGCGTATATCCCAGATGCTCTTGGGAAGTGTCTGTAACACATTCAATGAAATGTTTGATTCCTTTTGGTCCATATATCGTCAGAGGAGAAAAGGCTTTGTCGAGTTTTTTTGAAGAGAGCAGTCCGGGAAGCCCGTAGCAATGGTCGCCGTGGAGATGGGTGATGAAGACTGTAGAGAGTTTTCCAATGCAAAGAGAGGTTCTGAGTATCTGATGCTGCGTAGCTTCCCCGCAGTCAAAAAGATACCATTTGTTATCCTGGTCAAATTCGAGTGCAAGGGCTGTGACATTTCTCTCTTTTGTCGGTTTTCCGGCACTTGTTCCTAAAAAAGTAAGTTTCAATGCGTATTCCTTATATTTGTAATATAGGGCACTTCTAAAAACCCTGATATCCCTCAAAGCCAAAAAGAGGAGTGAGATTGTGCAAAACTTTTCTTGAACCATAGCCGTAGCTACGGTGATAGAAAATTTTGTGCAATCTCACTCCTCTTTTTGGTTCCCGCAGGGCATTTTAGCAAAAGCACTACTGCTTCGTTAAAACCACTTGAAGCTACTCGTAGCTCCTGCGTAGTTTTTGCCTTGCATTAGTATCTTCGCTATAATGTTGAGATATACCAGGGTTTTTAGAAGTGCCCTATAATGATAATAGTGAAATTTTATACAAAGGATACCCAATCATGAATAATTATCAAAGAGTCCATCCGCACAAATCCGCAGGTATTGAAAACAAACGAGCTTTTTTGATTGGTTCGGGTATAGCTTCTTTGGCTGCTGCCGAGTATTTAATGCGTGACGGATATATGCAGGGTCATCAAATAACGATATTTGAAGAGAGCAGTGTGGCCGGTGGTGCGCTTGATGGCGCAGGCAATCCTCAAACGGGCTTTGTAGCGCGCGGAGGACGGGAGATGGAAGAGCATTATGAGTGTTTGTGGGATTTGTATGCCGGGGTCCCATCTCTGGAGGAGGAGGGAAGAACTGTTCTTGATGAGTTTAAAGAACTCAATGACATTGATCCGAATTTTTCAAAGGTACGCGTAATATACAACAGGGGAGAAAAACAGCGTTCAACAGGTTTGGGACTGGAAGAGAAATACATAAAAGAGTTGACAAAACTGCTTTTGAAAAAGGAAGAGGATTTGGGAACTATGAGTGTTGAAGAGTATTTTGAGACATCCTATTTTGAGACAGACATGTGGCTGTACTGGAGAAGCATGTTTGCTTTTGAGCCGTGGCACAGTGTTGTCGAGATGAAGCGCTATATGCACCGTTTTATGCATCTTTTGCCGGGAATGAGTACGATGAGGGGCCTGGTGTTTACCAAGTATAACCAATACGATTCTTTGACCCTTCCGCTGAAAAAACTTTTAGAGGACAAAGGTGTCAATTTTGTTTTTAACACTAAAGTAAGTGATCTGGAAGTAGATATTCAGGAAGAGAAAAAGACGGTAACCGCCATTCATCTGCTGCAAAACTCCAAAGAAAAAGTTATTGAGAGATGTGAAAATGATTTGGTATTTTTTACCAATGGCTCAATGGTGGAAAACTCCTCTTTTGGAGATATGAAGAGGGCTCCTGTTTTAAATAGAAAAGAGGGTGCCTGCTGGGCATTGTGGAAAAAGCTGGCACAAAAAGATGCGTCTTTCGGCAAACCGGAAGTTTTTTGCAGTGATATAGACAAAACAAAATGGGAATCATTTACGATAACTGCCAGGGGACCAAAAATGCGCAAACTTTTGGAGAGTTTTGCCGAGAGAAAATTTTTGCCGCACAAAACAGCAACGGGCGGAATTATTACCATTAAAGATTCGAACTGGCTTATGAGTGTTACGGTAAACAGGCAGCCGCAGTATAAAAACCAGCCATTTGAGTATACGGTTGCCTGGGCATATGCACTCTATCCGGACAACAAAGGCGACTTTATCGACAAGAAGATGAGCGAATGTTCCGGAGAAGAATTGTTAAAGGAACTGTTATACCATTTTGGAATAGATGACAAGGATATGCAGGAATATGTTGAGGAGTGCATCGTGATTCCTGTGATGATGCCTTATATAACAAGCCAGTTTATGCCAAGGCTTCAAGGCGACAGACCGGAAGTTGTACCAAAAGGGAGTGTGAATCTGGCTTTTTTGGGGCAGTTCTGTGAGATTAAAGATGATTGCGTCTTTACTGTTGAATACTCTGTCCGTTCTGCAATTACCGCTGTATATACGCTGTTGAATCTCAATAAAAAAGTACCGGAGATATATCCGGGCCAGTATGATATTCGTGTGTTGGCAAGAGCTGTCAAAACGATGAAAAGTGAGCATGAAGGCTTGATAATGCGTTTGATTGAGAGTGTTGTCAAAAAGAAATTAAAAAATACCATTTTTGAAAAGTTGCTTTAAGGCACCCCTTAAAGGCTCCGGACAAGAGATACCTGATGAGAAATCAAAAGTATCAATTGTCACGCAAAAGAGCTTATTACTGAAAAAGAGATGTAAAGTAGTCTTCAATATCTCCAGGTGTGCCTGAGATTGACATAAACTCACCCATGCTGAGGTTTGGATAGGCAATAGCAAGATAGTATTTCGGGTGTAGGATTTTTGCTGTGTCTCCTTCAACCATTACCATATAAGGTAAAAATGCACTGTGTTTTTCTCCTTTTATTTCAGAAACATAGTATTTTTCACCTTTCTTAGTCGGCATTGCTATACCATAAAGCGTTGCACTCCCGGTTTCTAATGTAAAAACAATGTTTTTTGCTGCATTTTTTTCCAGTTTCTCTTTGAGTTTTTCTCCTTTTGCAACTTCTATCATATCTTCATAATACGGCATAGCCATCATAAAGTGATACCCTGCAATATCGTCATCATCAAGAGCATCTTCTGAATTTATGAGTGTGCCAAAAGCATTTGCAAGCTTGGTGTTTACTTTTTTTGCATGTGCTTTTTGAAAATCATTCTGCATAAAAGCATGTAAAAAATATTGTGGATTTGTAAGCACGAGTTCATTGTCTTTAGTGTTTACGAGCACTTTTTGCACACCGGCAAATGCCCTGTCTTTTTTAGAAGCATCTTTTGTCAATGTAGGACATGTATAGGCTATGACATGATAATTTGGGTCCTGCATAGCATCATATTCGCCAACAACCTGTAAACCGTTTTTTGTAAGTGCCGTTTTGACATCATTTGCATTTTGAAATGCCGCATATTCATATGTGCTTACTTTTTCAGCAAAAAGATTTGCTCCTATTATCATTGTTACCAAGCCTGTTACTACTGTTTTTTTCATTTTCTCTCCGTGAATTAAATTGAAAAATATTATAATTTATTATAGTTAAGAGGCACATTAATTTTAAAAAATTTGTTTAATTTGTAGAAAAAAGAGAATAAATTCAAAAAATTTAGCTCCTTTTGGATATAATCGCGTAATTTTATAAAAGAGAAACAACCATGGATATTAGAGAAGAGTATTTAAAATTTTTTGAATCAAAACAACATACAAGAGTTCCCTCAGCGCCTTTGGTGCCTGAAGATGCGACTCTGCTTTTTAACAACGCAGGCATGGTGCCTTTTAAGTCGATTTTTACAGGGGAGGTTCCTCGTCCGAAAAATCCTCGTGCCACATCCTGCCAGACTTGTATCCGTGCGGGTGGAAAACACAATGACCTGGAAAATGTCGGACATACAGCGCGTCATCATACTTTCTTTGAAATGCTGGGAAATTTCAGTTTCGGAGACTACTTCAAGGAAGAGGCAATTGCCTATGCCTGGGAGTTTATCACTGAGATATTGCATCTGGACAAAGACAAACTCTGGGTAACAGTGCATGAAAGTGATGATGAGGCTGAAGAAATCTGGAAAAAACATATTGCGCCTGAGCGGATTATGCGTCTTGGAGACAAAGACAACTTCTGGTCTATGGGTGATACGGGACCGTGCGGACCGTGTTCTGAAATCTTTTATGATCAGGGAGCAGAACATTTTAGCGGTCCCGAGGATTATATGGGCGGTGAAGGCGACAGATTTTTGGAAATCTGGAACCTTGTTTTTATGCAGTATGAAGTCAAAGAAAAAGGCGGAGAGAGAATTCCTCTTGCACATCCATCCATAGATACAGGAATGGGGCTGGAGCGTGTTGTAGCCATTAAAGAGGGTGCCATTTCCAATTATGGATCCTCTTTGTTTATGCCGATTATCCGAAAAGTCGAAGATTTGACAGGCAAAGAGTATGTGTATGCTACGGGTGCATCGTACCGTGTTATAGCAGATCATATCAGAACCGCAGTATTTTTACTCTCTCAGGGTGTAAATTTTTCTAATGAGGGACGCGGGTACGTGCTTCGAAGAATCCTGCGCCGTGCTGTGCGTCACGGATATCTTCTTGGATTCCGTGAGCCTTTTATGTATAAACTTGTCGATACTTTGGTTGATATTATGGGTGGTGAGTATGAGTATCTTCAGACCAAAGCAGAGGTTGTCAAAGAACAGATAGAGCTTGAAGAGGCACGATTTTTCAAGACAATAGAATCAGGCATAGCACTTTTTAACATGGAACTGCAAAATACCAAAGACAAGGTGAATGCCGAGGGCAGAGAAGGTGCCCTGGGGTATGTGTTTTCGGGTGAAGTGGCTTTTAAACTCTATGATACCTACGGCTTTCCGCTTGACTTGACAGAAGATATGCTCAAAGAAAAAAACCTCTCACTGGATACGGCAACATTTGAGAGCCTGATGAATGAGCAGAGAAGACGTGCCAAAGCTGCCTGGAAAGGGAGTGGGGATGATGCCATCAGCGGTGACTTTAAAACACTGCTTGAGGAGTTTGGTGAAAACAGATTTGTCGGATATGAAACTATGCATCATGCAAGCAAAGTGCTGGCACTTTTAGATGAAAAGTATGTGCGTGTGGAAGAACTGCAAGCCGGAGAAAAAGGATGGGTATTTTTAGATATTACACCTTTTTATGCTGAGAGTGGCGGACAGTGTGGTGATATTGGAGAACTTGAAGGCATTGCACAGGTAGTTGATACGAAAAAATTCTTTGGTTTGAATCTTTCGAAGATAGAGTTGCATGCCTCTCTCAAAGTCGGACAGCATGTAGATGCAAAAGTGGATATTTCCAGAAATGAGATAACAAAACATCACTCGGCAACACACCTGTTGCATGCGGTACTTTTTGATGTGCTTGGAGAACATATTTCACAGGCGGGTTCTTTGGTTGAGGCAAATCGTCTGCGATTTGATTTTTCTCATCCAAAAGCGCTCAGTGAAGAGGAATTACATGTAATAGAAGAACGTGTAAATGTTGAAATAATGCGTGCAATTCCTGCCCAAACCGAGGTACTGCCTATAGAAGAGGCAAAAAAATCAGGTGCGAAGAGCCAGTTTGGCGAGAAGTATGGAGATGAGGTGCGTGTTGTCAAATTTGCAGACGCTTCTGTTGAGTTTTGTGGCGGAATACATGTAGACAATACGGCAAATATCGGTTCGTTTATCATTACCAAAGAGAGCGGTGTGAGTGCCGGTGTGCGACGTATTGAAGCTGTGTGCGGCAATGCGGCGTATAAATACTTTTGTGAGCAAAGAGCACTTGTGAAAGAGGCGCAGAGTGAAGTGAAAAATCTTGATCTGCTTGCAGGAATCAGCAGGCTCAAATCAAATATAGCTGCTTTGAAAGATGAACTCAAAGAGGCACACGAAGCTGCAAAAGTTGAAATTAAAGCAGATGAGATAAACGGTGTGTCAGTAGTTGTGGATGAACTGCCTAACGGGGATATCAAAGAAAAGATAGATGAGCTGAAAAATCAAAATGACAAACTCTGTGCAATGCTTTTCCAGGTCAAAGGCGATAAAGTGCTCATAGCCGCAGGTGTCAAAGGGTGCGAGGCAAAAGCGGGTGATTGGATCAAAAAAATAGCACCGCTTCTTGGCGGAGGCGGTGGCGGTCGTCCTGACTTTGCCCAAGCCGGAGGAAAAGATGCTTCAAAACTGCCTGAGGCAAAAGAAGCAGCACTGAAATTTATTACAGAGGTATTGGATTGATGAAAGATTTTATGATTGAACTTTTTGCAGATTACAGAACACAGATAGTCTTTTTACATGTAATCTCTGCCGTTGTTTGGGTCGGAGGGATGATTGCCATGAAATTTGCAGCGCATCCTTCATTTATACAAATTGAATCACCCTTACACAGACTCGAACGAATTTCACAGGCACTCAACAGGCTCTTTATGATTGTTTTACCTTTTGTTGTTATACTAATCATTACAGCAGTTATCATGGCTGTCGGACTTGGTTTTCGTGCGGCTGCCGTTGATGC
This sequence comes from Sulfurimonas sp. ST-27, assembly GCF_048081595.1. Classification (GTDB taxonomy): domain Bacteria; phylum Campylobacterota; class Campylobacteria; order Campylobacterales; family Sulfurimonadaceae; genus Sulfurimonas; species Sulfurimonas hydrogeniphila. Next base: position 1,962,929 of record NZ_CP182226.1, on the reverse strand, counting down.
AGGCGGCAATGTGATAGATGAGTATGCGATGCATATATATAATCTTGTGCATGTAAAAGAGGTGATCTGGATGATTATGGCGGCTAATCTTGCGGCTATGATTTTCAGACGCAACAAAGCACAGAAACTTTTACAAAAAGGTGATACAGCAGGTGCAAAAAAAGCGTTAGAGCTTATTGGAAAATATATGGTTCCCATCAATATCACACTTGGAATTATTGCAATTTATCTGGGAGTGACTCTGCGAAATGCCTATTAGACTCTGCTCATCATCTCAGACACGCGCCATGCTTTTAAAAAAAGCAGGCATTGATTTTATTCAAGAGAGTGTTGATTTTGATGAAGAGAGCATTGTCGCAAACAGCCCGAAAAACTTTGTTTATCAGGCAACTCTAGGCAAGTATGAAGCAAATCTCAGAGTATTTGGCTATGAAGAGTATCCGCTGTTGGTAGCCGATACTGTTGTTACAAGCCAGGGACATATTTTAAGAAAGGCACGCTGCAAAGATGATGCCCGTAATATTTTAATGACGCAGAGCGGAAATATTACGAGTATCATTACATGTATGATATATCATGCAAAACAGCAAAAGATAATAGATATTTCAAAGACAGACTACCTGTTTGAACCATTTAATACACAAGATTTGGAACGTTACTTAGAGAGCGGAGAGTGGCGAGGCAAGGCTGGTGCCTGTATGGTAGAAGGGTTTTGCAAGCCCTACATCAAAGAAGTCAGAGGCTATGAGAGTACGGCAATGGGACTTTGTGTCGAAGTGTTAGAGACTTTTATGGAGAAAAACTGATGTATTTTTATAAAAGATACAGTTTTTTTATTAATATACTGCTGGCATATCTCTTCGTACTTTTTGTCACATTGCAATTAAGTCTGGTTTGGAATGTTATTCTTGTCACACTTTTGTTTATGGGTATCAGTATTCTGTTTTATCGCTATGCCAAGCAAAAACACTATTATAAAAGTATCATAGACAACTCTACAAATATTGTCATTGTCAGTAATGAAAAAAAGCTTGTTTCTGCAAATAAAACTTTTTTTAAATATTTCAAAGGCTATAAAAATATAGAAGAGTTCTCACAAAAACACCATTGTATATGTGAATTTTTTGAAGAAGAAGAAGGATATATCGGCGCTGTAAACAATGGTCTGGGTTGGATAGAATATATTGTCAAAAATTCTGAGGTATATCACAAAACGAAAGTCAGGATTTATGACAAAGAGTACTATTTTGCTATTTCTGCTTCGATTCTTGACAAAAAAGACAATCTCTACGGAATTATACTGTCCGATATAACCGAACAGGAAAACTATAAAAAAGAGTTGGAGATTCTGGCTGTAAAAGATTCACTGACAAAGATCGGCAACCGACGTTTTTTTCATAAAAAACTGGATGAACAGATTTTGCTGACACAGCGCTATCATCATCCATTTTCGCTGATTATTTTTGACATAGATTTTTTTAAAAAAGTCAATGACAACTACGGACACGATACAGGTGATAAAGTACTGGTAGAATATACAAAGTATATTGCTTCTATGCTGCGTGATACCGATATTTTTTGCAGAATCGGCGGAGAAGAGTTTATAGTGATTCTGCCAAATACTACGAAAGACAAAGCGTATACCCTGGCACAAAAGATAAGAGAAAGTGTCGAAAAATACAAAGCTGTCCTGCCTATTACCATGAGCTTTGGTGTTGCAGAGTATGAAAAAGGCGACGATGATATTTCTCTGTATAAAAGAGTTGATTTGGCTCTTTACAAAGCAAAAGAAACAGGGAGAAACAAGGTAGTTCTTGGATGAATTTTTATACTAAAGAGCTCAAAGCTCTTCAAAGAGCAGGACGTTATCGGACACGTGAAATTGTTGACAACACCCTGCATGATTTTGCCTCAAATGACTATTTGGGACTTTCGCACAACAAAGAACTTCATACGCTTACATGTAAAGAATTAGCAGAGTATCCGCTCAACAATGCCAAGGCATCTATGCTGATAAACGGCTATCATCAGATACACAAGGATTTTGAAGAGGCTTTATGTGAAGCAAACGGCTTTGAGGCAGCAATAGTGCTTGGAAGCGGATTTAATGCAAATATTGCCTTGATTGAATCGCTTGTGCGTCGCGGTGATACGCTTTTTATGGATGAACTTTATCATGCTTCGGGTATACTTGCCTCGCAAATGCACAATATAAATGTAGTTTTTTTCAAACATAATGATATGCAGGAGTTGCGAAGTTTACTGCAGAACTCCAATGCTAGGCGAAAAATTGTCGCAGTTGAGGGTATTTACTCGATGGACGGTGATTTGTGCGCAAAAGAGGTTTTTGATATATGTGATGAAGAGGAAGCACTTTTGATAGTTGATGAAGCGCACAGCAGCGGAGTAGTCGGAGACAAACTGATGGGTGTTTTTGATTATTACGGTATTGCCGTAAAGCAAAACCATATTAAAATGGGAACGCTCGGAAAAGCCTATGGCAGTTTCGGTGCTTTTATACTCTCATCAGAACATATATCACACTATCTTTTAAATCGTGCAAAACCGATTGTATATGCAACGGCTCTCTCTTTGTATGATACACTGTTGGCGCATAATGGACTCAAATATATTTTACAAAACAGTAAAACACTGAAAAAAGAGATAATGCTTCGCCAAACAATAGTCTCCCAAGAGTTAGGCTTACATGTAAAGGGTTTGATTGTGCCTGTTTGTATAGGAGACAATAGACAGGTCATAGATATTAAAAACAGGCTGTTGAAATCCGGTTACAGTGTGGGGGCGATACGCCAGCCTACGGTTGCCTCTGCAATAATTCGTCTGATTGCAAGACTCGGTGAAAAGAGTGATACGCTCAGACTGGTTTGCAAAGAGTTGGCAGGAATAAAATCATGAAAATGTCCAAACTCAAAATTATCTACAACAATAAAGCCCTGGTGGACATCTCCTTTGACATTTCCTCTTCATTGGCATTAATAGGGCAAAGCGGCAGCGGAAAAAGCCTGACAATCAAGGCGCTTCTGGGGATGCTGCCCAAAGAGATGAGAGTAGAGCTTGCAGATAATTTTGATTTTGAACTCATTGCAGGAAAAACACTCTCTTTTGTGCCGCAGAATCCTTTTACAGCACTCTCTCCACTGACAAAAATCAAAAAACAGTTTTTCAGTGAGCCAAAAAGGGTCAGGGAACTTTTTGATGAAGTCGGTCTGCATTACGATTTGCTCGAACGCTTTGCCCCCGAACTCTCAGGCGGACAACTTCAGCGTGTTGTCATTGCAATTGCGTTAGAATCAAAACCGAGGTTACTTTTACTTGATGAACCGACAACCGCACTTGATCCCCAGACCAAAGAGGTGATACTTCAGCTTTTAAAAAAATTGCAAAAAAAAGAGCAGTTTCAAATGCTTTTTGTGACACATGACATAGCTTCTGCCAAGGCACTGTGCGAAGATGTTGCTATCATAAAAAACGGAAGAATAGTTGAAAGCGGAAAAATGCGTGAAATAACAGAGAATCCGCAACAAGAGTATACAAAAATATTAATAGAGGCCAGTTTTGCCAACAGGAAATTCAGAACATGAAAAAACTACTAAAAAGAACATTTGTAACAGTACTGATTTTAGGGTTTTTCTCACCCTTTATAATTCTTGGCTATTACTTGGTAAGCTATGATTATGATATATCCTCCTTAGTAGACTACAAACCAAAACAGACAAGCAGAATATATGACAAAAACGGAGAAAAAATAGCAAATATTTTTGATAAACAGCATAGATATTATGCCTCTTTTAATGAGATTCCTCCAAGGGTAATTGAAGCACTTGTCGCCATTGAAGATACAACCTTTTTTGAACATTCCGGCGTTAATTTTGATGCAATTTTTCGGGCAGTTATCAAAGATATCAAAGCAGGAAAGATGGTTGAGGGTGCCAGTACGATTACGCAGCAGTTAGTAAAAAACAAATTATTGACCCGGGAGAAAAAACTCTCACGAAAAATAAAAGAGTTGATATACTCTTTTAAACTTGAAAATGCACTGACAAAAGAGCAGATTCTGGAACGGTATTTAAATGAGATCTATTTTGGGCACGGATATTATGGCATCAAAACAGCTGCGGACGGGTATTTTCACAAGAAACTCTCTGATTTGACACTTAAAGAGATAGCAATACTTGTAGGTCTGCCAAAGGCGCCAAGTACCTATGCGCCTACAAAAAACTATGATATTTCCATGGGCAGAGCCAATCGTGTCATCACAAGAATGTATACACTTGGCTGGATAGACGACGCAACATACAAAAAGGCATTGGCTGAAAATCCGGTAGTATATAATGATACACTGACACAAAACAGAGCCCCTTTTGTTGTGGATGAAGTTGCAAGAAGATTCAGAAATATGGGAATTGACGACTTAAAAACAGGCGGATATGAAATATATACAACGATTGATTTGAAACTGCAGGATATTGGAAGAAAATCATTGCAGTATGCGTATGACAAAGCTTTAGAGAGAATTGAAAAATACAAAGAAAAAGAGGCACAGGAAACAGAAGACAAAACCTTTAAAGTCCAGGATGTCAATGTGTCACAGCTTAACGGTGCTTTGGTTTCTCTTGATTCCAAAACAGGGGATATTTTGGCACTGCTTGGGAGTGTAGATTATAAAAAAAGCTCTTATAATCGTGCTACTCAGGGCAGGCGCCAGCCCGGTTCTGCTTTTAAACCTTTTATATATCAGGTAGCTATTGATTTGGGATATTCGGGTGCTACAAAACTTGTTGATATTGCCCAGACATATGCCTATGAAAAAAATGGTGAGGAGATGAAATGGCAGCCTAAAAACTATGAAAAAAACTATAAAGGTCTCATTACTCTCAGAGAAGCACTTATTCATTCAAGAAATCTGGCGACCATCAATCTTGTTAATGACATAGGCCTGTCACAGTTGCTGCGGGAACTTAAGAAATTTCATATTAAAAATCTGCCAAATGACCTCTCTATCGCTCTTGGAACCATGTCAATGTCACCGCTTGAACTTGCACAGTATTATACGTCATTTTCAAACTACGGGATTCAGGTAAAACCTCACTTGATTACAAGTATTGACCAAGGCGGCAGTACTGTTTATAAAAAAGAGGATGTTTCTTATTATATAACGGCTCCGACTCAGGCTTTTATAATGACGACGATACTGCGTGATGTTGTCACAAGAGGAACAGGACGAAGATCAAGAGTGCGAGGCATAGAAATTGCAGGAAAGACAGGAACAACCAATAATAATATAGATGCCTGGTTTGCCGGCTATTCCCCTACTGTTGAGACGGTTGTCTGGTTCGGCAATGATGACAATACACCGATGTATCACAAAGAGACAGGAGGACGGGTTTCGGGTCCCGCCTTTGCTTATTATTTCAGAAATCTTTTGAAACTCTACCCTCAGATAAAGCGAAAATTTGATGTGCCTGAGGGAATTATTGAAGTGAAAATCAATGGAAAAAAAGAGTATTTCAGTGATATCTCAAAGCCGCCAAGAAGTGATTACAGTGATGAAACAGAATCTGAACTTCTTTTTTAGCCAAAGGTTCTGTTTAAAGCACAAAACATGGCTTTGATTGAGGCTACAGTGATGTCATTGTCTATTCCGACACCAAAACGCGAGAGTACCTCTTTTGTCTGAATTTCTATGTATGCTACTGCCTGTGCACTGCTTTTGTCACCACACGAGTGCTCCGAGTATGACTTAACAGTAAAATCATTTTTGTACTTTTGCATCAGTGCATTCTTACAGGCATCAATCGGTCCATTGCCTTCGCCCTCAGATGTAATGACATCTCCATTGTATTTGTACGTTAAAGTACATGTAGCCTTCCCGTTATCTGAAGAGAGCGTAAAGTCTATAAAAGAGATATGCTCTTCAATATTGAAATAGGTATTTTTAAAAACTTCCAAGATCTCTTCGGGTTCCAGTTCTCGTCCTTTTTCATCACTTAATGCCTGCACGGCACGACCGATTTCAGGATGCATGGCTTTTGGCAAATGGTAGCCGTAATTGTGTTCGAGTATATAAGCCACTCCGCCTTTTCCCGATTGTGAGTTAATACGGATGATACTTTCATACGTCCGTCCCACATCAGCCGGATCTATCGGCAGATAAGGCACTTCCCAAAAAGGGTCCTCTTTTGCCTGCTGATAGGCAAGCCCTTTGTTAATGGCATCCTGATGGGAACCGGAAAATGCAGTATAAACAAGTTCTCCGACATAGGGATGTCTTGGATGTGTCGGAAGTTCTGTACATGTTTCGACAACTCGCACCACTTCGTTGATATCCGAAAAATCAAGCCCCGTATCTATCCCTTGGGAGGTCATATTTAAGGCAAGGGTGATGATATCTACATTGCCTGTCCGCTCTCCGTTGCTCAAAAGTGTTCCCTCGACTCTGTCTGCCCCTGCCAAAAGTGCCAACTCTGTTGCAGCGATGGATGTGCCTCTGTCATTATGGGTATGGGTTGAAATGATGACATTTTCACGATTATCCAGGTGTCTGCCCATCCATTCTATCTGGTCTGCATAAATATTAGGCGTCGCCATCTCTACTGTTGCAGGAAGGTTTATAATCACCTTTCTGTTTTCGTTTATTCCCCAGCGAGCCGTTACGGCATTGGAAATCCGTGCCGCAAAATCCAACTCTGTTCCCGTAAAACTCTCTGGAGAATACTCTAAAAATATCTCTCCGTTATGATTTGCTTCATATTTTTTGACCAAATCAACACCCTCCAGGGCAAGGTCAATAATTTCATCCTGTGTTTTTGAAAACACTATTTTTCTCTGGGCAACCGAGGTTGAATTATACAAATGTACCGTTGCTTTTTTTACACCTTCCAAGGCTTCAAATGTTTTGGCAATCAAATGTTCTCTTGCCTGCACAAGTACCTGAATGGTGACATCATCCGGAATGAGATTGTCATTGACGAGTTTGCGCAAAAAATCAAATTCTATTTTGGAAGCAGAGGGGAATCCCACCTCTATTTCCTTGAAACCGAGTTTAAGTAAGAGTGCAAATAATTCAAGTTTTTTCTTCATATCCATAGGATTGATAAGTGCCTGATTGCCATCGCGCAAATCGACACTGCACCATATCGGTGCTTTGGTTATACTGTTGTCCGGCCATTTTCTGTCTGGCAAGTCTATTTTCGGATAAGGCTTGTATTTGCCTTTAGGAATATTCTTCATAAAGAATCCTTGTTCTTGAATTATTTAACAGCTGCACTCTTATACAGGACTATTATGTTTGCAATTATATCGAATTTTTGATTTAATGGGCTTTTATTTGGAACCCGTATTTTCTATGCTAACGCATGACTTGTGAGAAAAACTAAATTTTTTTCTGCAGTGCGGGCTGAAAGTGTCATGAAAGTAGCAACAGTCGGCACTGAAGTACCGATTCCGAGCAGAGGGTGTTGCTTTTCGGAACCCATCCTTCAGGGCGGGCTGAGAGTGTCATAAAAGTAGCAACAGTCGGCACTAAAGTACCGATTCCGAGCAGAGGGGTGTTGCTTTTTGGAACCCATCCTTCAGGGTGGGCTGAAAGTGTCATGAAAGTAGCAACAGTCGGCACTGAAGTACCGATTCCGAGATATTTTGTCGGGCCCATGCTTTAGCATAGAAAGTACGGGTTCCGAAAAAGCTTAGAACATATAGCCTAAGCTAAAGTTCTTAGCACTGGTAGGTAGTTTTGAATTCGTATGCAGTCGGGCGACCTTCGTCCGGCCATACATCACGTTCAAATTTATAGTGCTGGTATGCTTCTATAAATTCAGATGTAAATACCGGCTTTAAGAATTCGTTGTCTGCAATAAGACCTTCTAATGCTTCACGAAGTGTGTGTGGCATTTGTGGAATGTTTTTTTCACGAATTTCATCAAGAGAAAGTTCAAACAGATCTTCATCCATCGGACCGACAGGGATTGTAGCATGTTTGATACCGTCTAGTCCTGCCATCATCATTACAGCAAAAGCAAGGTAAGGACAAGATGAAGAGTCCGGGAATCTCATTTCAATACGTGTTGCTTTTTCACCTGCACCATACGGAATACGACAGGCAGCTGAGCGGTTTTGAGAAGAGTAAGTCAAAATGCTTGGTGCTTCAAACCCAGGAATAAGACGTTTGTATGAGTTTGTTGACGGGTTTGTAAATGCAGCAACTGCAGCAGCATGTTTGAAGATCCCGCCTGCATAATGAATTGCCATTTCGCTCAGGTTTCCATAATTGCCTTCTTTATAGAAAAGGTTTTTGCCGTTTTTCCACAGTGACTGGTGAACATGCATTCCGTTTCCGTTGTCACCGTATAATGGTTTTGGCATAAATGTAGCAGTTTTACCGTTTAGGTGCGCTATCATTTTTACAACATATTTGTATTTTTGAACATTGTCACCAGCAGTGATGATGTCACCGAAAACGATACCGATTTCACCTTGACCCTGGGCAACTTCGTGGTGTCCAAGAACAACTTCAAGACCAACCTGCTCTAACACCTGCATCATTTCAGCACGCATATCCACCATAGAATCTGTCGGTGCTACAGGGAAGTAACCGCCTTTTGTTCCCGGTCTGTGACCTGTATTGTACATTTCGTCATATCCGGTGTTTGAATTCCATTCACCCTCTTCTGTGTCTACTTTGAATCCCATTTCATTGATATTGTCAACAAATTTAACATCATCAAAGATAAAAAATTCATTTTCCGGACCAAAGTATGCAGCATCAGCTATTCCGATCTCTTCAGCATATTTAAGTGCTTTTTTTGCGATTGAACGCGGACATCTTTCATATAATTCATTTTTGTAAATGTCATATACATCACAGATAAGAATCACAGTAGGATCGGCAGTAAAAGGATCAAGAAATGCAGTCGGAACATCTGCTTTTAAAAGCATGTCCGATTTGTTAATCGGTTGCCAGTTTTCGACAGAAGAACCGTCAAACGGGAAACCGTTTTCTAAATTTTCTGCATTTACTGCACTGTAACGGTATGTAAGGTGGTGCCATGAACCTTTAATATCACTAAATCTCAAATCTACAAATTGTACATCATTTTCATTACAAAATGTAAAGAACTCTTCTATGTTATTAACGAATTTTCCCATTAATTATCTCCTGAATTTTATCTGCATGTAGTATATCTTATTAAAACAAATTTATAACTTTGAGAATGATGAAAATATAATCAATTTCTCAGATTTGTTTCATATTGTGATAAAAATGAAAGTTTTTTAAATCAAAGAACTCACAGCAAGATGTTTTGGTTCATTTTTTGCAACTTTTTTTTGACAGGAAAGAATTGTATTTATATGCTCTTCACTTATGAATGATTTTTTCTCTGGAGTGATAAGCAAGGAGGCACTTGCTGTGAGAAGCGGAAACCTGCATGTTTGCTCTTTTCTGTTTTTGGAAATGATATAGCCATTCTCTTTATCTTTTTTGTTATAAAATTCTTTTGCCGAGGAAGCAAATTTTTCCAAAATATTTTCTATCATTTTCATGTCAAAAGAGTTATGGGTAAAATCTTTATTCTCCCAGGCAACAAAAAAATCATCACCTCCTATATGGGCTTTGAAAACATCTTTTGGCAGTTCTTTTCTCATAATATCTGCAAAAAGCTGAATAATCCTGTCACCGTTTCGAAAACCGTACACATCATTAAAGGCTTTGAAATTGTCGAGGTCAAAATAGCACAGAAGATAGGATGCTGAGGATTGGGATACTTTGTATATGTATTTTTCAATCATTGTGTTTCCGGGAAGTTTTGTAAGCGGATTTTGGTCTCTGGCCTGAATCATGTTTTCCTGATGCATCATGTTGATAATTGCTTTTGCGGACAAAAATCCATAATAGCCTGAATTTTTTGTAATAATAATGCCTGAAGATTCAGGATTGTTCGCAAAAAGTTCTATAAGGGTAGTGGTGTTGCTGTTGATATCTGCATGCCCGCAGGGGTGAAGCAGGTTTTCCAGTTTTGAGTTATTCTGTTCATTTAAGAGTAAAGACATGCCGTAGGGAGAGTAAAGAAACTCTTTGATGTCAGATTCAAGCAATATTCCCACAGGCTCATTTTGGGAATTTACAAGAGGAACAATGGGAACACTCTGATTCTTTTTAAAATACTCTATGACCAGATTCATTTTTGTTTTAAGTTTTAAAGGCTGAATTTTGTCTATATTGTTTTTCAGTAAAATATTTTTGTCACTTATCCGTCTGTCAAACTTTATAATGTCAATGATATTTGTGTATTGCTGATAAATTTTTTGTGTATTTTTTGTAGGTTTCTGAATAAGATAGCCCTGTGCCAAATGGCAGCCGATGTCTTTACATGTAAGGTACTCTTCTTTTGTCTCAACACCTTCGGCAATCACCTTAATGCCCAGTTGAATGGCAAGATGTGTGATGTTGCGAACCATAAGCTTTTTTTTCATATTGGTCGCAAGTCCCTGCAGAAAAAATCTGTCAATTTTGATGATATCGGGTGTGGAATCATAAAAAAGTTTGTATCCGGAATAGCCGACACCAAAGTCATCTATTGCAATGGAAAAATCTTCATTTTTATAATGCTGGAGTATTTTTTCAAGGTCAAATTCACTGGAAATTTCCTGTCTTTCCGAAATTTCAAAACAGAGATTTTCTTTCTTTATATTGAGCTCTTTGAGAATTTTTGTTGTATTTCCTGTAGAAAAATTTTCCATTTCCAAAACCCGGTTATCCAGATTATAAAAGAGCTTTATGTTCTTATAGCTTTGTATCTGTGTGTATTTTTTTAAAGCTTTTTCTCTCAGTGCCAAATCAAAAGAGTACAAAAGTTTCTCTTTATAAACAGCATCAAAGAGTGCAAAGATAGATTTAAATCCGACATCCTGAAAATTTCTCAACAGGGCTTCGACACCGTAGAGTGTTCCTGTATGGATATTGATGATAGGCTGAAAAGCCACATCAAGAATTTTAAGATTGTTTTTCCAGTGTTGGGTGAGTTCATTATTCATTATTTTAGATATCTCTTTTTTTGGGATTCTTTTATTTTTGAAATGTCGACGATTATAAAGCTGTCTATACAGTTGGAAAAATCACTGTCTATGTTGTAGGCGCAAAATTGTATGCCGCCTTTTTCACACAGATCGGCATACTGCTTGTAAAGCGTTGGAATATTTGTATTGATACTGCCAAGCGCTTTTTTGAGTGTTTTGAAATTCTCTTTGTATTCCGGTGCACTGAACTCTTTTTTAAGATTTGCCATGAGTGTTTCATCTGTTTTAAAGTTGTAGGGATTTTTTGCCCTGACAAGATTTTGTCTGTCTTGAAAGTTTTGATCATAAAAGTATAAAATCATATCTTTGGCTGTTTTGGCATAACTTTCACTCAGTGAAACCGGACCGTACATGTAACGGATATGCGAATTGTTTTTGAGATATGCACCTATGCCGTACCACAAATAATCAAGCGCCCGGGAACCCCAGTATTTTGGCTGGACAAAACTTCTGCCGAGTTCTATGGCATCGGGGAGGTAAGACAAAAATGCTTCGTTGTAATCAAAAAGTGTTGTTGTATAAAGGGCATCAACGCCAAATTTTTTTATGATATCCGTACATTCGGCTATACGGTATGCCCCGACTATTTCAAGATCTTCCTCATCCCAGAGTATAATGTGTTTATAGTATCTGTCATATTTGTCTATATCTCTTTTTTTGTTGATACCCTCTCCGACTTTGCGAAAGGAGAGCTCTCTGAGCCGTCCTATTTCATTGATGATAATAGAGTTGTTGTCATTGCTGCTGTAGAGATAAATTTTTTTTCCGTCTTTTGTCTCTCCGAGCAGTTGTGATGATTTTAACTTTTTTTTGAGATCCCGTCTGTCTTCGGGATGGGCAATTGCTTTTTGGGTTTCAAAATAGCTCTCATTTCTTTTGAGGGCATACAGATGTTTTTTATAGAGTTTGAGGAGTTTGTCCTTTTGTATCCCCTTTGGCGTGATGTTTTCATAAGGAATGAGTTCGCCTACAATCATCTCAATAGCTTTGTGTTTTTGTTTAAACATTTCGTGTGCAAGAAGCAGGGCTGCAAGTTTTTTGTTCAGCGCTGATACGGAGTAAAAGGTTTTGGAATTCTTCCCTCCTATAAATACGGGAAGTATAGGAGCATTGCCTTTTTTGGCAAATTTTAAAAAACCTTTGTGCCAAACCTTGTCTTTTATTCCTGTCGGAGTAGCCCGGCTTACTTCGCCGGAAGGAAAAATGATGACAGCCTCTTCTGCATCAAGTGCCGCATATACCTGTGTAACGGCTTCTTTTTTTTGCCGTGCTTTAAAATTGTTGACATTGATTAAAATATTTTTTATGGGAGTGATGACTTCTAAAAAATCATTTGCAACAACTTTTATATCTTTTCTGACATTACTGACAAGTTTGATAAGTGCGAGTGCATCCAAAGAACCAAGCGGATGATTGGCAATAATGACAACGCGTCCGGAGGAAGGAATGTTTTGAAGATCCTTGTCGGAGACGGAAAAATCAAAGTTGAGGTATTGCAATGCTTCGTCTATAAACTCAAAACTGCCCAAATGCCTGTTCTTTTTGATAAATTCATTGATTTGTTTCTCATGGACTACAGAATCTGCAAATTTTGAAATTGCACCTTTGATTACCCTGGAGTTTTTAAGTTTGGGGTATTTTTTTATAATCATTTTTTCAACATCAATCATACATACTCTTTTTTGTATTGCGTTGAAAAATTATAGTAAAGAGAGGTTACACAGAGATTACATTTTTCCTTATATATAATTCAAGATAATTCTGTATACTTAATTTAGTGGAAAATATTGAAAAGGGATGCTCATGCCTGAATATGCAAAACAGATAAGGATTTTGTATGTAGAAGATGAAGATGACGTGCGCGAAGGCTATGCCCGTGCACTCAAACGGATAAGCAAAGAATTATATACAGCCAACAACGGTATTGTCGGACTCGAATGTTTTAAAAAGTATCAGCCTGATATTGTTGTAAGCGATATTAAAATGCCTAAAATGAACGGTCTTGATATGATTCGGGCCATAAAAGAGAGGGACGCGGATGTAAAGGTTATATTTACAACAGCACACAGTGAAAGTGCCTATCTGCTTGAAGCGATAGAGTTGCAGGTGGAGGGATATCTGCTTAAACCTGTGCAAAAAAAATCCTTAACCGCTTTGATAGAAAAACTTGCCAAAAATATCATTATTGAAAAAGAGTATGAAGAACAGAGAGAAATTCTGCAGTATATTATAGATTCTGAAAACAGTATATCTGTTATTGCAAATATTGAACATGTCAGTTTTGCCTCAAAATCTTTTTTGAAATACTTTGGAGTAGAGAGTGTAGAAGAATTTAATGAAAAATTTCATTCTATTATTAACATTTTTTCAAATGAAGAGGACAGTATCAATGCGAAAAACATACAGGCTTTCTTGGAAAAAGGCAGCAGTCTGTATGATTTTATAAACTCTTTGAATGAGACACAGAGAATTACAACGATTGTAAACACTAAACATGAGAAAAAATCATTTTTGGTCAATATTTCCAGGATTAATGAAACACAATTTCTAATGAACTTTACAGATGTAACTGAAATAGAAAAACAAAGAGAAGCCATTACAAAAAAAGCCAACCATGATATGCTTACAGGACTCTATAACAGGAACAAGTTTGAAGAGATTTTTGCGTATGAACTTTCTCAGGTAAAAAGATATGGCTACCCCCTCTCTTTGGCTATAGCAGATATAGACCATTTTAAACTTTTTAATGACAAATACGGACACCTGGTTGGGGATGATATTTTAAAACTTGTCGCCAATATACTGACTTCGTGTACCCGAAGTGCCGATACTATAGCAAGATGGGGCGGAGAAGAGTTTGTTATGCTTTTGCCGCAAACAGCACTTAATGACGCACAGCAGCTTCTTGAAAAATGCAGAAAAAAATTTGAAGACCTTCATACTCAGGAATATGGAAAGATTACACTGAGCTTTGGTGTCACTGCTTATAAAAAAGGGGATACGCTCAAATCAATGCTCCAAAGAGCGGATGAAGCTTTATATAAAGCAAAAGCGAATGGAAGAAATCAAGTGGTAAGTAAATAATGCAACAGAAAATAAAATTTTTACTTTTATTTTTACTTTTGTTTGTGGTAAGCCAGTACCTGAACAACTATCATAAAAATCACTTAATTCAAAGAGAGCTCTCTTCGGTTCTCAGGCATTTGAAAATAAATTATGAAATTGTAAATGAGACAGACAAGGCAGATGCAGCCTCTTTAAATGCCTTTGTGTCTAATGATGCAACGGTTTTGCATATATTGCAGGAGGCTTTACATGTAACGGAGGCAAAAAGAGAGTTCCTGCGTAAAGAATTGTATCAACATTTGAAAAAGCAATACAGCGAAATTCGAAAACGCGGTGTTTTACAAATGCAGTTTGTATTCCCGGACAATGTCTCTTTTTTACGCATGCACAAACCGGACAGATACGGGGATGATTTAACAGGTATTCGCTATACTTTTGAGTATGTCAATAAAACACATAAAGCGATTGCAGGGTTTGAGCAGGGGCGTATTGCGCATGGTTTTCGTAATGTTTTTCCTTTGTTTGACGGGGGAAAGTATATCTGTGCCTATGAAATATCTTTTTCCTCAGAATCTTTTCAAAACAGACTTGCCAAAGTAAACAGACTCTACACACATTTTTTGGTCAATAAAAAAGTATTTGATGTGAAATGGTATAAAGACAAAGAATTTTTAGCACACTATAAAACAAGTATAGAATCAGATGACTACATGTTTGTTTATACAAAAAGTGTTCGACCACAGTATCTGCAGTATTTGAAAGAAAATATTATTCAAAAACATCAGCAGGAGATAGAAGAAAATATGCAAAAATGCAAGGCTTTTTCTTTGTATCAAAAAACAGGAAAAAGTGTCAAAGTTGTCTCTTTTTTACCTGTTAAAAATGTAAAATCAAAGCAGACAGTAGCCTATCTTGTGTTATATGCAGACAATTCAAATATCCAGTCCATTTTGTACAACTTCAAGCTTATCAGTCTGATTTTGCTTTTAGGATTGTTTTTGCTTGTGTATCTTTTTTATCTACAGTTTATTCGAAAAAAAGCACTTAAAGAAACAGCTCAGGAACAACAAAAACTCCTGGAACTTTTTGACAAAGGAGATATTGCTCTTTTTAGATGGCAAAATGATATTCACTGGAGTGTCGAATATGTCTCAAACAATGTTGCCTCTTTGACAGGATATACAAAAGAGGCGTTTGTAAACGGTGAAATCGAATATCCTGATTTGATAGATGCAGAGGATTTGCAAAACGCCCTCCATGAACTTACAGAAGCATTTGAAAAGAATTTAGATATTTTAAAACATCAGCCATATCAAATCACGACAAAAGATAAAACAAAAAAATGGGTAGAACAGACAACGCTTTTTATTCGTGATAAAAAAGGGAGAATAACGCACTTTTTAGGCTATTTGATAGATGTCAGCAAAAGACAGAAACTTGAGACACAACTGCAACAGCTCAATGAACACCTCATAGAAGAGATAGAAAAACGTACAAACGAGATACTGCAAAAAGACAAAATGCTCCAGGAACAGGCAAAGCTGGCTGCGATGGGGGAGATGGTCGGAGCCATAGCGCATCAGTGGAGACAACCGCTGAATTCACTCAATATCAATATTCAAAATCTTGATGATGATTATGAGGAGGGCTTAATTGACAAAGAGTTTATAGATGAATTTATTGATAAACAGACACAGACAATAAACTTTATGAGTCAAACCATAGATGATTTTAGAAACTTTTTCAGAGTCGATAAAGTCAAACAGGATTTTTGGGTAAAACAAAGCATTGAAAACACTCTTTCTTTGGTAAATGCACAGTTAAAAAGTCACAATATTGAAATGTCACTGCATGGAGAGGATTTTATGCTTCATGGGCTTGAAGGCGAGTTTCAGCAGGTTATTCTCAATATTATATCCAATGCAAAAGATGCCATTGTCCACAACCGTAAAGAGTATGGAAAAATAGACATTATACTGAAAAACAAAAAGATAATTATCACAGATAACGGAGGCGGAATACCTCAGGAAATTATAAAAAGAGTGTTTGAACCCTACTTTACAACAAAAGAGCAGGGTATGGGTACAGGTGTAGGACTCTATATGTCAAAGATAATAATTGAACAAAACATGGGCGGACATTTACATGCAAGCAATACAAAAGAGGGAGCTGAATTTATCATCGACTTTACGCAGGAGAGTTAAAAGACAATAGTAAAACTGGAGCCTTCATTCAGTTTGCTTCTGATGACAAGTTTAAAGTTGTGCAGCTGAATGATATTGTTCACGAGAAAGAGTCCCAGACCCAAAGAGTTGTTCCATCGGTTCGAGTGGACTCTGTAAAATTTGTTTGTAATGCTTTGCAAATCTTTTTCAGAAATACCTATTCCTGTATCAATAACTTCGAGTGAATTTTGACTGATATTGACTATGACTTCATCTTCGGAATATTTAAAAGCATTTTCTATCAGGTTTGTAATGACAATGCCAAAAAGTGTCGGATCAATCTCTATGGCCAGGGTTTTGTCTCCATTGACAATAATTTTTTTGTTTTTATAATGCAGTCCCAGGTTCTGTGCTGTTTCTTGTACCAGATTATATAAATTTACTTTGCGTGTATTTAAAGCCTGGTGCCCGCCATCAAGTTTCATGGAGAGTCTGAGGGTATCTATAAGCTCACTGAGTTTTGTACCGTTTGTATAGATTTTTGTAAGAAATTTTTTTCGTATACTCGGGTTGATGTTTTCATCATCAAGAAGTGTCTGTGAGTAGCCGTTTACAACCGCGATAGGGTTTTTAAACTCATGGGATATCGCAGAAATAATATCATCTTTTTGTTCATTGAGTTTTTGGAGTTTTTGCGTATATTTTGTTTTTTGTTTCTCTTTTTTGACAAGAATCTGTGAAACTTTTGTAAGCAGGTTTGTTATATGGGAAAATTCCTGGGAAAAGTCAGATTTTATATAGGTATCTTTTTTCTTTTTTGTCAAAGATTTTAAAAAGTCCACTATTCTTTTTGTTTCATGTTGAATCTGTATATTTATTCTGTAGGACATGTAAAGAACGATAAGAAAAAAGAGCAGTAAAACAAAGGCTATTTTAATGCCAAGGTTGATGATTTCACTGCGGACACCTTTGATTTCACGTGCAACCCGTACATAGAGAACTCTGCCGTTGATGGTGTATTTTTTTGCCACATACTGCAGATCTTTGTCAAGGGTATGTGAGTGGCGTATGGTGTAGCCGTGTTTTTCCCTGTTTGCCTGTACAATTTCGTCTCTGTATTTATGGTTGTCCATAGTATCTTTGTCTTTGTCAGATTCTGCCAGGATATTGCCCTCTTCGTCTATAATAGTTAGGCGCAAATGGAGCTGTTTTTTTACCTTTTTTGCAAGTGCATCAAGGTCTGTGTCTTTGTTGATAGTGAAAGAGACAAGCTCAGTGGCTTGCATAAGTGCTTCTTTTGAAGAGTGAAGATAAAATTCATATACCCAATAGTAGACTATAGCACTCACTATTAAAAAGAGTGCTAAAAAGAGTGCTAAAAACTTCTCTAATACTATTCGGGAAATTTTTTTCATTTAATTGTGGATGTTTCCACCGATCTTGATATATACCAGCAGGTTTGCCACGCTGATTGCCCTGCTGGCGATTTTTTCACTTTTTCGAAGTGCTCTGAGCATCTTGTGATATTTTTCAAAGGTACTCGAGCCTTCGGCCTGTTCTACAAGCTTTCGTTCTATCATTTCATACAGGTCATCAACTTTGTTTTCCTCGATAAGTACCTCTTCATACATCTCCTGAAGTTCATCCATGTCATCAACATTGATCATTCTTACTGTTGTTGTAATGGCTTTGACCGTTGAGGTCTGCATAAGGCTTGCATATTCGTTGATCTCTTTGACATCAAGGTCTTTGCATACATCAGTGAACCCCCGTATGAAACTTCTTGTATTGGAGCATGCGCGTGAGAGTTCATTGCTTATTTTAAAGTAGGCAACAACCTGTCGCAGGTCTCTTGCTTCGGGTGTATACAGAGCAAGGACTTTAATGATTGCATTGTCAATTTCATCCGCTTTTGCCGTAATGTTTTTGATGCTGTTTCTTGCATCATTAAAAGTTTTTTCATCGCAGTTTTGTAATGCCTGGAGAATGAGTGTATTGGCAGTTACAAGATTTTCTCCGATATGTGTAAGTTTTTTTCTTATTTCATCGAGGCTTGTTCTGAATGTCGGTAACATTTTTGACTCCTTTGTTTTTTATAATTTATCCGAATCTACCGGTAATGTAGTCTTCGGTTTTTTTCTCTTTAGGGTTTAAAAAGATGTTTTCGGTTTTATCAAATTCTATCAAATCTCCAAGGTACATAAATGCAGTATAGTCACTGATACGCGAAGCCTGCTGCATATTGTGTGTCACAATTGCAATGCTGACATCTTTTTTCAGTTCCACCAGCAGTTCTTCAATGGCACTTGTTGAGATGGGGTCAAGGGCGGAGGTCGGTTCATCAAAAAGAATGACTTCGGGTTTGACTGCTACTGCGCGGGCAATGCAGAGTCTCTGTTGCTGTCCGCCTGAGAGTCCCATTGCAGACTTGTTGAGCCTGTCATGGACTTCTTTCCATAATGCACTGCCCTTGAGTGCTGCCTCTACGCGGTCGGCAAGTTCACTTTTGTTTTTGATGCCTGCAATTTTCAATCCGTAGGCAACATTGTCAAAAATACTCATAGGAAAAGGTGTCGGTTTTTGAAAAATCATACCGACTTTTTGGCGGAGTTCTATAAATTCATTCTCTTTTTTAATTTCAAGAATATTTTGATATTTTCCGGTTGCTTCATTAAGTAACTCAATCTTTCCGTCATATTTATTACCGGGATACAGGTCATGTATACGGTTCATAGAGCGTAAAAGTGTTGATTTTCCGCAACCGCTCGGACCGATAAGAGCAGTAATTTTATTTTTCTCTATGGATAGATTTATATTTTTTAAAGAGGGTTCGTCGGCCCCAGGATAGGTAAAAGAGAATTTTTTAATATTCATTACAGGCATAATTTTTGTTTCCTTAGTTATTTGTGTTTGTTTCTTGTGATAAATCGACCCAGCAGGTTGATAACTAAAACCATCATTGTCAGTATAAATGAAGCAGCCCAGGCAAGATCACGACTCGACTCTTCAGGTTCATTGGCAAGATTATAAATACTGACAGTCAAAGAGGGAAAACTCTGTGTGAGATCGAGACTGAAATAGTTACTTGTTTCACTTGTAAAGAGCAGCGGTGCCGTTTCACCGGCAATTCTTGCAAATGCCAAAAGAATACCTGTCATGATTCCCACTTTTGCGGCTTTTATAACGATGTCCAGGATAACACGGTATTTTGATGCACCAAGGGCAATACCTGCTTCTCGTAACTCCTTGGGGACAAGAGAGAGCATAGAGTCTGTTGTGTTGATGATGATAGGAACCATCATAATGGTAAGCGCTAAAATACCGGCAAATCCGTTGGCTCCTCCATAAGGGGCAACAGCTATGGCATAGACAAAGGCTCCGATTACAATAGAAGGTGCGGACATCATGATGTCACTCAAATCCCGAATCAGTTCCGGATATTTTCCTCTTCCGTATTCGCGTATATAAATACCTGCAAGCATTCCCAGCGGTATTCCTATAGCACCTGCCAAAGAGGCAAGAACAAGCTGTCCCACCAAAAGATTTCTGAGTCCCCCGTCAACAAGGTCATTGAGAAAGAGGCTTAAATGAAGCGAAGAGAGTCCTTTGATAAAAAGGACGGCAAGAATCCATCCTAAAAAACCAATGCCTATAAGTGCAGAAGTTACCGAAAGTGCCAAAAAGATTTTGTTTAGCAGAAGTCTCATAATTTAGCCTTTTTCAAAAAGTAAAATTTGGCAACTGAAATGATGATAAAACTCATTACAAAGAGAATCAGACCCAGATAAAAGAGTGCACTTTCTCCCAGTCCGCTGGCTTCGCCAAAGTTTACAGCCATAGCAACAGGAATGGAGATGGTAGGGTCAGTAATCTTTTCAGGCAGTGAATAGACTGCTCCAATCAAAAATGCAACAGCCATAGTCTCCCCCAAGGCACGTCCGAGTGCCAAGATGATAGAGCCTATAATACCAACCTTTGAGTAGGGAAATATAATATCTTTGACCACTTCAAACTTTGTGGCACCAAGCGCATAGGCAGACTCTTTGAGTACATCAGGGGTTGTATTCATACTGTCACGGGTGATGGCTGCCATAAAGGGAAGAATCATAATGCCAAGAACAAGTCCGGCGGTCAGCAAAGAGACCTGATAGCCGCCAAAGGTATCGGAGATAATGGGGGCAAAATAGTAGAGCCCCCACATACCAAAAATGATACTCGGAATTGCCGCCAAAAGTTCAATGGCCATACCGACAAACTTGGAGATGTTTTTTGAAGCGATTTCAGCCAGAAAAACAGCAATACCCATAGCAATAGGCAGTGCAAAAGAGAGGGCAATAAGCGTAGAAAGAATTGTTCCGACTATCGGAACAAGTCCGCCATAAAGTGTTTTTGTCTGAGACTCTTCATCTTCATCAAGAATCATATCATCTTCATCCTCGATGGCATTTTCATCTGCGATGTTTACAGCAGTGTTTATTGTGCCGGCAGCACTCTCCACAGGAACCTCTTTGTTCCATGTCGGATCAACAAGAAAATGGAGTCCAAACTCTTCAATGGCGGGCTTTGCAGCGCTAAAGAGAGTGATAAATATGCCAATAAGTATAACGAGCACAAGAGAAGCACTTGATAAAGAGAGCTTTTGAAATATTTTTTCCATATAAGAAAACCCTAGAGTAAATTTATTTTGATATTATATTGTAATTTCATTACAAAGAGATTACATTAAGGAAAGAAATTTATGCTACACAAAAAGTGTAACATAAAATAAGGAGAGAGTGAAATTTGAAATTTGTTTTTTTTTTGAAGAAAGAGATTATCTAATCCCTTTTTCTTCCCAGTATTTTCTGATTTTGTCTGTAAGTGCGTCCGGTAATGGAACAAAACCTAAACTTTTTGCAATTTCTTGACCGTTTTTGTATGACCAGTCAAAAAATGCTGTTACTTTTTTATCCATTTCAGGTTTTTCAGCAGGCACCAGGATAAATGTAGCAGCTACGATAGGATAAGAGTCGGCACCTTTGGGATCGGCAATAATAGAGTAAAAATCTTTTTTGGGATCCAGGTTTGCTTTTGCAGCAGCTGTCTGAAATGCTTTTAATTCAGGTTTGATATAGTGCCCTTCTCTGTTTTCAACCGAAGCCATTACAATGCCGTTTTTCTGTGCATCCGCATAGTCGATGTATCCGACAGAGTAGGGAGTCTGTTTGATAAGACTTGCCACACCTGTATTTTTGTTTCCACCGATATGTTGGTTGCCAGGCCAGTTCAAAGATTTTTTTGCACCGTATGTATGTCGCCACTCTTTGGATACTTTGCTTAAAAAATATGTGTAGTTGAATGTTGTTCCCGACCCGTCTGCACGGTGAACAAATGTTACTTTTTCATGTGGCAGTTTCAATCCTGCGTTTGCAGCAGTGATCAACTTGTTGTCCCAGTATTTTATTTTCCCTTCAGAGATTGCAACAACTGCACTTCTGCTGAGTTTCAACTCAGAAACACCCGGAAGATTATAGCCCATTGTGATTGCACCGACAACACCCGGAAACTGATAAAGGTTGTTTTTCTTAAGTGTTTTAGGTGACAATGGTTTGTCTGTTCCTGCAAAATCAACCTGTCTTGCTTTCGCATCTTTGATCCCTTTTGAAGAACCTTTTGAAATATAGTCAACTTTGATACCAGTAGCTTTATAGTAGGCTTTTGTCCATTTTTGATATACCGAATATGGAAAAGAAGCACCACTTCCTTTGAGTACATCATTTGCACTGAGTCCGCCTGTAAGAACTGAAGCTACAAGAGCTAACTTGATTACTTTTGTCATCTGTTACACCTTTTTAATTTTAGTTATGAAAGTATAGACTTTTTTTATTACACTAAGGTTACAAAACGGCAAAAACTTTGTGACAAACCTCAAGAGTATTGTCACTTGAATTGTTTTGTATCATTTACAATTATAGTATAGGGTTGTTGCCTGTTGTCGTTTTGTAACCTTTATGTAACCTGGATATTTTATACTTCCGCCAACAAAACAAAAAGGAATTCAAAAATGAATAAAATCGTTTTATCAGCCTTAGCTGCTTTAACCCTCAGTTCAGTTGCTGTAAATGCTAATGAAATCAAACTGTATCAAGATGCTAACGGACAAGTATTTACACAGTCTGCACCGGACAGAACACTGTTGGATACAAACAGTCTTGGAAATACAAAACAAAATATTACTATAGTAGACAAGAAATCTCCAAACTTTTTATTAGGCAAGCAGACGCATATTAATATGAAATTTGTTGCACAGGACAATCCTGATATGTGGCTCAAAGCAGGTGTGCGTATTCAGGGTACATTTGAAAACAGAAGTGTGGAAGATTTGGCAACAGGTGCGACAACAAGTTATTATGATGCTTATTTGAGACGCGTTCGTTTTGAAGTGGCAGCGGGTTTTAACAAGTATGCTTCTTTTACAATGGATGTACGAAATGACAAAGCGAACTATAAAGACAAGGGAGAGCAGTCATTCAATGTCGGTGATGCCTATGTAAAAATCAAAAAACCTTTTGGTTCGTCACTGGTCAACTTTAAACTTTTCCGTGCAAAAATTGATATCTCCCGTACCGAAACGGTAAAATCAGCGCGCGTGCTACACTTTGACCGTCCTCATGTAGCGGATGAAGCGGCACAGTATATTACCCATAACCGTCGTGGTACAAATGCACAAATTTACGGTAACTGGAACAAGAAAGTACACTACCAGGTAGCTATAGGTGACGGTGTCTACTCTGGCAAACTTCATGATGCTTCGGGTGCAACTTTTGGCGGCAGTAATTTTATGCAGAAGAACTTCTTTTATGGTGGTAAAATTGTTCTTTCTCCGTTTGACGGCTGGGAAGAGAAAAAAAGAACTGAAAGTTACTTTGGGCAGGGAAAACACTTTGAAGTGGGTGCCGGTTACTGGGTAAGTCCTGATATTCAGTACACAACAACAGGTGGTGTAAATACTTCAGTGGATCACAAACTGTTAAATCTTGAAATGTCAGCACACTACAAAGGTGCTTTTGTTCAAGCAGAATATTTTGACTTTGACGGTGTTGCAAAAGACTGGGCGAGTACGACAAGAGGAAAATCCAACGGCTGGTATGCAACCGGTGAATATGTTTTTGCAGACTATGGTTTTGTTGCTCCCTTTGTCAGATATGAGTCTTGGGACAAATTTAAAGATTTGGACGGTTACGATTTGACATCCAAAATAGCCGGTGTAAACTGGTATTTAATGGGGAACTCAATCAAAGCCGGATTGACATTCCAGGAAGACAAATATGGTGCAAACATAGGAAACGAGAAAGAACGCAGAATAAAAGTTACTTCTCAGTGGTTCTTCTAAAAACAGATTTCAAATTTCATTTCTCCTTTTTTACATGTAAAGCATCACCGCTTTACATGTAACTTCTTTCTATTTTCTATTTTTTTAAAATCACAAATTTCATTTTATGTTATAATAAATAAATTTTAACAAAGTGAGTAAAAATGACGAAATCTTCGTATGATTTTGATGAATTAAAATCAAAAGTCCGTGCTTTAGGTCTTTTAGAACGTGTTCCTGTGAGAGGAAGCCTTGAAATGACAGCGATACTTTTAAGTATGGGAATTGTTTATGTGATACTTTTTTATCACAAAAATCTCATTGACAATTCTTTTGCAGCAGCTGCAGGTCTTGGTCTGTTTATGTCTCTGGTTTTTACGCGTGCCGTTTTCGTGTCGCATGATATTTTGCATACACAGTATTTTAAAAACAAGCGTCTGTCTTTTAAACTGAGCTATCCGTTTTCAGCGTTTATCCTTTCGAACTCCTCTTCCTGGTGGGATTTCAAGCACAATGTCAACCATCATACCTGGTGCAATATTGTCCAAAAAGATGTTGACATATTGGCATTTGATGGAGCATTTACAAACAACAAAGGCAACAAAACATGGCTTCGCAAGAGCAAATATCTTGTTTTTTGGGGTGCTATGTTCTTTATGTATCCTGCTTTTATTATACAGTCTTATAATTTTGTCATAAAACGTAAAAAATGGGGTGAGCTTGGATTGATGCTTTTGCATTGGCCTGTAATCTGGGGAAGCGTTTTTTATTTTTTACCTCTGACTCAAGCATTTACTGTTTACCTGACACTGAATCTTACACTTTCTGTCTGGCTGGCATTTGGTTTTATAACAAACCATCTTGGCTGTGAAGTATTTGACAAAGAAGTGGGCGAAAAACTTTCATGGATGGAGTTGCAGATGCGTACCTCACGCTCTTTAAAAGGCGGGAAATTTGTACACTGGTTTTACGGAGGATTAAATACCCAGATAGAGCATCATCTCTTCCCAAAAGCACCCAGGTTCAATCTGCTGAAAATCCAAAAAATGACAAAGGAATTTGCACAGAAAAAGGGTATTGCCTATTTTGAAACAACACCGCTGCAGGCGTATGTACAGATAAACAATGTAATCAAATCCTATTAGGTAAATAGCAATTTAGATAAAATATCACCAATTAACAATTTGGAGATTTTAATGGACGCAGCCAAATATATTTGGATGAATGGAAAATTTGTTGCATGGGAAGATGCAAAGGTACATGTACTCACACATACAATTCACTATGGAAACGGTGTAATTGAAGGAACAAAAGCTTATAAAACTGACAGAGGGTATGCAATATTTCGTTTGAATGATCATACTAAAAGACTCAAAGAGTCGGCAAAAATGACATTGATTAATATTCCTTATACTGTTGAAGAGTTAAACATTGCACAGATCGAACTCATCCGAAGAAATGAATTTACCGGGGACAATGTCTATCTTCGTCCTTTTTCGTTTTTAGGCTATGGTATTATGGGGCTTTACCACAAAGACGCACCGGTTGAGACAGCTGTTGCCGCCTGGGAATGGGGTGCTTACCTTGGGGAAGAGGGTATGCGTAAAGGCATTCGTCTGAAAATTGTCTCCATGACAAGACCGGCAAACACATCCAATATGGGAAAAGCCAAAGCCACTGCAAACTATTTGAACTCCCAAATGGCAAAATATGAAGCGATTGACTGCGGATATGATGAAGCCTTGCTTCTGGATGATGAAGGTTATGTTGCAGAAGCAAGCGGGGCCTCGTTTTTCATGATAAAAGACGGGGAGATTATTACACCGCCAAGTGATAACGCCTTAGCTTCCATCACACAAAAAACTGTCATTGAAATGGCTGAAGACCTTGGATACAAAGTGACTCGACGCCGTATCACAAGAGAAGAGGTCTATGTGGCGGATGAGGCATTTTTGACAGGAACGGCTGCAGAAATCACACCGGTTGCTTTGGTTGATGCCAGAGAGATAGGCAGAGGCTCCCGCGGAGAGATAACGGCAATTATTCAGAGCGGGTATTTTGACATTGTATTTGGTCGAAATAAAAAATATGAGCATTATCTTACCTATGTGGATGAGATCAATTAAGAAGACTTTCGGAACCCAGACTTTCAATACTAAAGCATGACTTAGAAAAAAACTAAATTTTTTTCTGTAGTCCGGGCTGAAAGTGCCAGAAAGTTGCAATAGCCGGCACTGAAGTGCCGGTTCCGGGAAACAGCCTGTATTGGAACCCATTCTTTAGGGTCAATGCCCTTCAGTTAAGCGGTTTTTTCGGGACCCGTACTTTAGTGCGGGCTGAGAATGACAGGAAAATTTAAAAAGTAAAAAAAGGAATACAATGGCATCAGATATGAATGACTATTTTAACAAGAAGAAAAGTGAAGGCGGAGGATTTAATAACTCTAACTCAGGCGGTGGCAGTGGTCCAAAAGGGTCTCAGATGCCAAATTTGAATTTTAATTTTGGCGGGGGAAAAGCAGCACTGACATATTTCTTGATTGCTGTTGCTGTGATGCTTGTGTTGGCAAAGCCGTTTATTATTATTCAAGAGGGTGAACGGGGTATTTTAAGTACAAACGGAAAGTATCAGGACCAGGCACTGCTTCCGGGATTGCATTTTATTATTCCTGTGATTCAAAAAGTATATACGGTGGATACGAAGGTCCGTATTATCAACTATGCATCACGTGTAGAAACAAATTCAAATGCTTCGGGGATTATTTCAAAGCCTGCCATTACAGTGCTTGACAAACGTGGTCTGCCTGTCTCGATTGAACTGACTGTTCAGTACAGACTCAATGCACAGTTTGCCGCACAGACAATCTCAAACTGGGGATTCAGCTGGGAAGACAAAATAATCAATCCTGTTGTTCGTGATGTTGTACGAAATGTCGTAGGAAAATATGATGCCGAATCTATTCCTGTCATGCGTAATACAATTGCAACTGCGATAGAAGACGGCATACGGGAAAGTATCAAAAGTCTGAAAAACTCTCCTGTAATCCTGCAGTCAATCCAGCTTCGTGATATTATGTTGCCGGAAAAAGTAAAAGCACAGATTGAGAGAGTACAACTGGCTAAACAACAGGTACAACAGGCAGAACAGGAAGTACAGCGTGCGAAACAAGAAGCACTCAAACGTGCCGCAGAAGCTCGCGGTATCGCTGAAAAAGCAAGAATTGAAGCACAGGGTAAAGCAGATGCCGTAACGATTGAAGCAGATGCCAATGCCAAAGCAAATATTTTAATTGCAAAATCATTGACAACGAAGCTTTTACAGCTTGAACAGATGAAAGTACAAAACAAGTTTAATGATGCACTCAGAGTCAACAAAGATGCAAAAATATTCTTGACACCGGGCGGTTCAACACCAAATATCTGGGTTGATACAAAAAATATTCAGCAAAGAACGACGGCACGATAAGCATGCAGGAAATAGTCAATAGAGTAGATTGGGAGAAGCAGGAGCTTCTGCCTGTCATTGTCCAGGACAACACGACCAATGAAGTACTGATGATGGCCTACATGAATAAAGAGGCGTTGGAACTTTCACTCAAAACAAAGCAGGCACACTACTTTTCAAGAAGTAAACAGCGTATATGGAAAAAAGGCGAAAGCAGCGGACATATACAGGAAATAATCTCTTTTTTTATTGACTGTGACAATGACACGCTCCTGATAAAAGTCAATCAAAACGGAGTAGCCTGTCATACCGGGAGAAAATCATGTTTTTTTACAGAGCTGCAAAGCGGTGAGATTACTTCTGAAGTTGAGGTAAATACCGAGGCTGCATACGGTGTTATTGATACACTCTATCATACGATTCAAGAGCGAAAGAGTGCAGACCCTGCCACTTCATGGACGGCAAAACTCTTAAGCAAAGGGGAAAATACAATTTTGAAAAAAGTTGTTGAAGAAGCCGGTGAATACTGTTTTGCACATAAAGACAATGATGAGAAAGAGATGGTGTATGAAGCGGCAGATTTGACCTACCATATGCTTGTGGCGCTCGCTTCTAAAAATATATCACCAGACAGAATAAAACAGGAGCTTGCCCGTAGATTTGACATGAGTGGCATCGCTGAAAAAAACGCAAGAAAAGAGTAAGTAAAATATGAAAGAGAAGCTGTTGGCATTTATTCATGGATTAATAACGTATGATTATATCCTTTTTGGTGTGTCATTTCTTCTTTTTCTTCTTTTTATTATTCTTGCACTTCTCCTTCGAAAAAAGATAATTCTTGCGCTCTTTTTTGTTCTTTTTGGATTTGCAATACTTCTTCTCGGTCCTACGCTTGGTTATATCGAGATGCACAAATATCTTTTTAAAAATTCTGTCCAGTTACTTTCGCAAAAAAGACTTCATTTTGTGGAGGCTTTGGTGGTCAAAGGAAGTATCACAAATGAATCCAAATTCGATTTTTCCGAGTGTAAAATCACTGCAAAAGTCTACAGGGTTACAAAGAACAAGTACAAAAACTATCTTTTACGATTAAAACCATTTCAAAAAATGTCGATTCTAGAACCTGATATAGCACAAGGGCAAACAAGAGAGTTTAAAATTATCATAGAACCGTTTGCATATAAAAAAGACTATAATGTATCTCTGGAGGGAAATTGTAAATGACACTCTTTAATTACTGGCACTATATAGTTTTCTTTGTAATCTTTTTACTGAGTATTGCCGGTATAGTGAGTGCAGTGAAACAAAAAAACAAAAAACTAGTCTATTCTATGATATTTTCTATTATTTTGGTGACTGTTTTTATGGCTGTTTTTTCTGTTATGATTGTTGATAAGTATACGAAAAAGGTGCAGTTGGAAAAACTGCACAACAAAAGGCTCTTGAGCACGGAAGAGATAGCCTATTACGGTATTGTTAGAAATGTCGGAAAATTTCCTGTAGGAAAAGTGACTTTTGAAATAAAACTGGTCAATAAAGGGCATGCAACAGGAAATGTAAAAGGCGGGAATTTTTATAAACCCAGCGGTTTTATGGACTTTTTTTCCGGAGGTTTTGGAATGGGATCACACAAACCGCAAACCGTTACGAAAAAGTTTGTTGTTGCCAGAAATCTCAAACCCGGTCAGGCAAAGGCATTTAGAGTATACTTCAGATATCCGCCCTATTTCAGAAGTACTGCGGAATTTGCAAAAGCATACGGGCATTAATACTTTAGACCGACTTTTTTAAGTGCGGCGTTAATATTTTTTATCTGTTGGTTCTTGTTGCGGCACCATTTTGGAGCTAAGAGGGAATCATCATCAATGCCTGCTGTCACTCTTTGGACATTGACATTTTTGGGTTTCATTAGAAGAGATTTTACAAGCACATCAAGATATTCCTGCTCACTGATTGGGGTAAACTCTCCACGGTTAAATTCATTTGCCAAGGCAGTGCGTTTTACAACATACAGAGGGTGATATTTTACAGAATCAATTCCCCATGAATAAGCGGCTTTGGAGGTCTCAAGCATCATCTCCTGCGTTTCTCCCGGAAGACCAAAGATAAGGTGCCCGCAAACATTCAGACCTGCCTCTTTTGATTTGATAATCCACTCTTTAACATTTTCGCTGTCATGCCCACGGTTGATTTTTTCCAGTGTTTCATCATATACAGACTGAATGCCAAATTCAATCCAGATCTCTTTATCTTTGGCAAGGCCTGAGAGGTAGGCAAGTGTCTCTTCTGTGATGCTGTCAGAACGTGTGCCAATGCTTAACCCTACCACGTTCTCAAAAGAGAGCGCTTTTTCATAGAGTGCTTTGAGGGTTTCAAAAGGGGCATAGGTATTGGTAAATGATTGAAAGTATACAAGAAATTTTTTTGCGCCATACTCTCTTTTCTGGCGTTTTGATATGACATCAAACTGCAGTTCAAGCTGTTTGAGTTGTTTTTGCAAAAAAGGATTCTCTTTTGATTCAAGATTTAAGTGAAATCCTTTGAGCTCCACAACGGCATCAGTACTGGCTGAAAAAGAGTCATTTTCGCAAAATGTACAGCCTCCTTTGGCCACGGTTCCATCAATATTCGGGCAGGTGAAGCCGGAAATATTGATGCCAACCTTGTGTACTTTTACGCCAAATTTGTTTTTTAAATAATTACCGTATGTATAAATTTGTTCCATTAAACGATATATTTTCCAGTAAAACAGGCTGTACAGTAGATATCCTGTGTCGCATTCACACTTCTTAAGAGTGATGCTTCATCCAGATAGGCCAAAGAGTCGGCTTCTATAAAATCACAAATTTCCTGCACACCCATATTTGCAGCGATTAAATTCTCTTTGCTTGGTGTATCAACACCGTAGAAACACGGATCGGTAGTCGGAGGAGAAGAGACACGCATATGGACTTCTTTTGCTCCTGCTTCTTTCAGCATTCTGATGATTCTTCTTGACGTTGTACCTCTGACTATAGAGTCATCTATAACGACAACTCTTTTGCCTTTGATAATGTCTGTCATAGGAGAGAGTTTCATCTTCACTTTTAAATCACGCATCTCCTGTGTCGGTTCTATAAAGGTACGCCCTATGTAGTGATTGCGCATAATTCCCATTTCATAGGGAATTCCACTCTCCTGTGCATAACCGATTGCAGCAGGTACACCACCATCAGGCACAGGGATAACCAAATCGGCTTCAACAGGTTGAATTTTTGCCAGCTCTTTTCCCATCTCTTTTCTGCATTCATATACAGATTGTCCAAAGACAGAAGAGTCAGGACGGGCAAAATAGACATATTCAAAGATACAGTGTTTTGGTGTCGGTTCAAAGATTTTTACACTTTGAGGGGCTTTGCCTTCTTCAAAAATCAGAAGTTCTCCCGGTTCCACATCACGGACAAAAGTAGCCCCCACAAGATCAAAGGCACAGGTTTCACTTGCCACAATATAGCCGCCGTTGGCCAAACGCCCAAGACTTAAAGGTCGAAATCCGAAACGGTCACGCATAGCGAACATTTTGGTTCTGCTTAAAAAGACAAGAGAAAAAGCACCTTCTATTTTTTGAACAGCATCTATAATTCTGTCTAGAAGTTTATCCTGCTCACTTTTGGCGATAAGATGAATAAGATTTTCAGTGTCCATAAATGTCTGAAAAATTGCACCGCGTTTGATCAGTCTGGCACGTACTTCATCAGCGTTTGTAAGGTTACCGTTGTGAACAATTGCCATCTCACCCAAATCGTATCTTGCAAATACAGGCTGTGCATCAAGAATGGAATCATTTCCCGCTGTAGAGTAGCGGGTGTGGCCTATAGCGCTTGATCCGCTTAAAGTAGCAAGTTTGTCTTCGTTAAAGACGCTCATGACAAGTCCGCGATCTTTGATAGTATGGAGTTTTTCTCCGTCAGATGAGCTGATACCTGCTGCTTCCTGTCCGCGGTGTTGGAGAGAATGAAGAGAAAAGTAGGCTAACTTTGAAGCCTCTTTATGACCAAAAATCCCAACAACAGCACACTTTTCATTCATATTTTCGCGCAATTTTTTTCCTTGATAAGTTGTAATTAAATTATGATGCAATTATACTCAAAATATCTATAAATATTCTCAAAGCTGTCTTAATTAATAGATATAATTTATTTTCAAAGTGGAACTGTTTTTGCTATAAATTATATATTTTCAAAAAAGGTAGGATATATGGAAATTGTTTTGCGCAATAATCTTATTCTTATCACTACAGGGTTTGATACCTTAAATACAAGTTGGATGAGAGAATTTTTAAATCATCATGCCCGTGGTATGCTCTTTTTACCTAAAGCTGTACTTGTATTTCAAAATCAGTCATTAACGCAGGTCAGAGAGAATTTCATAAGAGAGTTAAGCGAGTTTCATGCGAAAACACATGATTTCAATCATGAATTTTTCTTACGTTCCATGCTAAAGTTTGGCAATCAGCCGATTAAAATAGAACTCAACAGGATGGAAGAGCCTGAAACTATAAAAGTACATCTCTATGCGTATGATAAAGATACGGTGCTTATTTCACTGGACAGTCCGAATTCATGGGTGCTCAACTATATGCGCTCACAGCTTGAAGTGTATGTGGAGCGGGGAACAGATATTTCTTTGGTGGTGGATGTCAGTGATTTTAGGTCAAAAGCAAGGCTGGAACGTGCTTTAAACAAGCGTCATATCTTGCATTATCAGATTCAGTATACCTATGACAATCATTTTATGTCCAAACTCTACTCGGATTTTGCAAATTTTTCTTTCGGAGATTTATGCAAAGCCTCTTTTGATGAAGAGAAAAAACATTTTTATACGATTTTAGAATGTCCGATCGGTGCTTCGCAGGATGCTTTGAAAAAAAGCTATAAAAAACTGACAAAAGTTTATCATCCGGACAAAATTTTTCATGAAAGTCCTTATCTGGTAGAACATTACACACAAAAATTTCAGCTGCTGCAAGAAGCGTACCAGGCACTGCGTGTTGTCAGTTAATTATACTTTTTACTTGAGAGAGCGTTTTTTAAGCAGTGCCTGAAAGTCCTCGCTGCTGTAAAGTGCCAGACCTGCACCACTGAGCTGGGTGAGTTCTTTGGAGAACCCCCGTTTTGAGAACAAAACGATTTGGGTCGGTTCAATCCCGAGTTTCTGGCATTTGTCCCGTATTTTATGCAGCTCTTTTTTGTTGATGATGTGGTTTGTCCATTTGCATTCTCCGACATAGATACGGCCGTTTTGTGTGATGGTCAGAATGTCTATTTCTATTTTTGCATCCCAGTAGCTGCCGCTGCTGCGTATATGTGCGTCACGAAGATGATAGTTCAGCAGGACTTCGGAGAGTTCTTCGTATACCAGGCTGGTATAACTGTTGTGGCGCAGGGTAAAATCTTTGAAAAAGGCATCATATTTCTGTGCCTCAATCTCTTTGATATGGGGTATGACAAAGTAAAACCAGAACCTGACAAAAGGGTGGGTAAAAAGGACTTTGTGTGATATGCGGTGGCGTGCCTCTTCTCTTTTTAGCTTTGTGTTTGGATATTTGTCTCTAGGATGCTCTTCCCGTGAATATTCCAGTTGAATCAGTCCTTTTTCCTGCAAAAAATTGAGTGCTGCTCCGCCGTTGGCATTGTTGAGTCCGGCTTTGTTAAAGGCAGAAAAGATACGTCTGTCTCCTGTTGCAAGGGCTTTGAGAAGTTTACGGTTGAGGGTATTGTTGAGAGTGAGTTCTCTCATCTGTGCATCTATAGCTTCAAAATTGTCCAATACAAGCAGCCGGAGTAATTCTTCAATAGGCTTTGTCGTGTCAATTTCCCAGTCAAGTCCGCCAAATACTGCGAAGTAGGAGATCTGCGTCTCCATATCATCTGGGTAGTTTTTAAAATAAAAAGAGCGAAACTGCTCAAGAAGTTTTACATTTGTCATATGTTAATTGTAACATATTTTAGACTACATGTATTATTTAAGTTATAACTGTGAGGTTTGTAAACGGCTTTTCGGAACCCGTACTTTCTATGCTAAAGCATGACTTAGAAAAAAACTAAATTTTTTTCTGTAGTGCGGGCTTTGTGGTGTTGAAAACTAAAACTCAGATTCCGAAACTTATTATGGTGCAGTTGTTGCTGCAGTTGCTGCATTAATAGAGTTATTTGCATCAGTTTGTATTTTTGTTGATGCACCTTTCATAAATGTATTTACTCCAGCAACCAAACCAACACCGACGATTACTAATAAAAGAGCAACTAAAACACCGCTCATACCTTTTTGTGACTTAATGCGTTTGAATAGATTTTTGATCATATTCTCTCCTTCTTTGTGATAAAGTTGTGATAAGTATATCACTTTTATATAAGAAAAGCAAATAATATTTACTTAAACCAATTATTAACCTAGCTTATAGTGTTTTTGTGTATTTTTGTGAAATCCATACACTTGCATTTACATCTTTACATGTACGGTAACAGTCCTGTTTTACTTTTAACCAGCTTGCACCGTTGACTGTTTTGGAGATGTCTGATGTAAACTTATGCCCTTCTTTCCAAACATTGACACGCTTTCCATTCACAGGTTTTTCTCTGAGAAATATCTTTTTCGCATTGACAGCATAGGTTTGCAGAGAAGGTTTTGTCTCTTTTTTTACTGCTGTTTCTTTTTTCTTTGGCATTGTCATTGTAAGTTCATGTGTCTTTTGTGCTGCTTTTTGTGTTTTTTGTGCTATCTTCTGTTGTGTCTGTTGTTTGGCATTCTCTTCCGGTGGAGTTTGCAGACTTTCTCCTTCATCTATTATAATCGGAGCGGGAAATGAAATATGTGATACTTCTGATGGTGCCGTTTCTGTAGTGTTTTGCTCTGTATCGGGAATTTTTTTCGGAGTGTCAGTCACCTTTGCATGAAAAACAGTACTTTGCGCTTTAAAATTTTTGTAAAAGTCAGTGTCATCTATCTCTTCATTGGCATCCACAATCTCAGGGACAAGTAAAAAGATCAAATCAGTTGTGTTTAAATTTTCAACTTTATGCTTGAAAAGCTCGCCCAGTAAAGGAATATCTCCAAACAAAGGGATTTTTTCTTCACTTTTGGAATTTTCACTGTGCAGGCGACCACCCAGGGCTATAACCTGCTCAGATTTTACAACCACATTAGTCTGAATGTTTTTACTGATAAAAGAGGGAATGGAGATGCCGGTTCCAAGAGCAACATTATTGGCAGGGTTAGGGTCTATGGCACTGTCTTGAATATCTACATTGATGTGCATATAGCCCTCTGTCTGCATAAATTTGCTTGTGAGTGTAAGTTTGAGACCATACTCTTTTTCTGTCACCTGAATGGTGGGTGCCGTTCCTGTGTTTTGTATAATACCTGTCGGGATATAAAGCTCCCCGCCTACGCGAAAGGTTGCATTTTTGTCTTCTGTTGTAATGAGCACCGTGTCATCAAGTATATTGGCAACCCCTTTTGTCTGTAAAAAATTGAGTGTAGCAAGAACGGATTTTCCGGTTGCTGTTGTAAAATTTCCCAGGTTGTCAAGTAAAAAACCGCTGAATGTTGCAGAGTTTGCAGCACCCGCATTGGCTGTTGCATTGACATATTTGTTGAAAAATCCCAGTCCGGTAACACCACCCAAATCTTTTGCTCTTTGGTTGTCTACGGCAATGAGGTAGAGTTTTGTACGAATCATTTTGTTGACTCTGCGTGTTTTTGTCAAATCCATCAGTTTGTCTGTATCTACACCGCCTTTTTTCAAAATCTCATAAATTCTTTTTTTGTCATGCGGATCTTTAAATACACCGGTGATGACGGCAGAGTCGTTACCGACCATGCTGAGTGAAAGATTCGGTTCAATAATATTGATCATTTTTTGAATATAGCCGAGATTCTCATTCACATAGACATGATAATTTTCTATGGAGTTGTCCCTGTAAATGATAAGAATAGAGGTGTTGCCTGTTTTTTTACCAAATATTTTAAGCAAACTTCCTTTTGCCGTACTCTCCAAAAGAGAAACGTTAATATTTTCTCTGTTACCGACAATGAGTTTTTTGATCTTTTTTTGCAAGGGTAGGACCTGGTACTCATTGTTAAAGACAAGAATGTCGTTTGCAAAAAGATGCAGACAGATTCCAAGATATAGTAGTATTTTTTTCATTTTTTCCCCTTTTTATTGGCAGGTGCCGGTGATTGATATGTTTTGATCATGATACGAATAGGTTTGCATCTGTGTACTTAAGGTTTTGTTTTTAAAATAGGGACCGTTATGGGTATATTTTATGGTTACAATGACCTGACCAGGCAAGGTTGCATCGGCCGGAGCAGAAAAGCTTATGGTTGTTCCTTTTGGACACAGTCTGCTTCCTACTTCTGTATCGAGTGTTGCATTGAGAGTATTGCTTCTGAGATCCTGTTCGCTGTCAAGTACGGTAGAGGTCTGATTGGCTATGAGTTTGAGTTTGTAATCCTCTTGCATTACACTCCAGTAGTCTGTCATCAGTGTTATGATAAATGCCAAAGTAGGTAGAACAACAAGCAGCATCGCCATGATTTGACCCATACCGAAGGCATTGCGAAAATTGTGTTTAGTTTTCATAGGATATTTTCACTCTTTGTACATGTTTTTTTCTCTGTTTTTTAAACATTTTTTTGTCTACAAGGAGAAGTTCTTTTTGTTTTTGCAGCTTGACGTTGATCTCTTTGGGTGTTTTTATCATCCATAACTGCCCTCCGTAGTTGTGAAGATTATAGACTCGCTTACTGTTAAGCGCCTGTGTTTTATAATAATACGCCAAAAAGTTTTTAATCTCTTTTGGTGCCATTTGGAATATGACAGTATCTGCCTTGGTAAGCATTTGCTTTTCATTGTAACTGAGAAGTTTTGTCTGTCTGTTCCCGTTGATGACAAAGGTATCTATCTTTACATGTAAAGCGACATATTTTGTATAAAAGCGATCTGGAGTTTTTTTGTTTGCAGAAGGAATGGCACAGGCTATATCTACAAAATCTCCCGAACGCAGAGATGTGTCCTGGTTTCTAAAAAGAGAGAGTGCGACTGAGAGTGTGTCTTTGGTGACCTGCTGTGGTGCTTCTGTCTTTTGAGGCTGTACCTGTTTTTCTTTTTTCTTTTGCTTTTTCGCCTCTGCTTCCTGCTCGGTTTTTGGCGGTATCGCAACAATCTTTTCAGGACGAATAGGCTCACCTTTGTAGATATCTACATTGGCATATCGGCCTATAATTTCTGTATCTGTCAAAGGAGTAAAGCTGATATAGCTTTTGGCAAGATTTGCTTTTTTAAGTGAATCTGCATTAATAACATCCCCTTTGTGTATGTTTTTTGCCGCAACAAAAACTTCAACTTCTGCTTCCTTGTGCTCTTTTGTCTTTCCCTGTTTGAGGTATAGAAGCAGTGCTACGGAGGAGCTAAAAAGCACCAGTCCGACCATTATTCCCATGATTATTCTTGTTTTTCTGTTTTTCATATTACTCCCTTTTAAAATCCCGGCATTAAGGCATCTGCTGCCATTGGAAATGCTATCATTGCGATGACTGCCGGTAAGATGAATATAAACATGACCAGCGTAATGCCTATATTCATCGTTGCGGCTTTTTTCTCTATGTTTAGCATTTCCATTGATTTAAGCTCCTGCGCCTGATTCTCAAATATAGATTTGACACCGATTCCTGTTTCCTCAGAAAGTCGCATAAATCCGACAATAGTGGCAATTGCATCACTTCCCGTACGGTTGACAAGATTTGTAAACGCTACATCGCTTGAGTATGTTATAAACTCGTTTTTAAACTTTTTAGACTCACTTAAGAGGTCTGGACCTAAAACACTTGCACCTTCTGTAGTTACTTTGTCTATGGCATTGTTGAGTCCTCCGCCCCCTTCAAGAATGATAATCAGCAAATCTATAAAGATAGGCAAATCATTTTCTATTCTTTTGATTCTTGCCTTTATCTGTTCTTCAACATATATATAGGGCATAAATATTGCTATGGCAACACCTGACACAACTAAAAAAAGCTCAGTTAAAAAACTAAAATCCATAATAAAAATCAGCGATATCAAAGAGATGCCTGCCAAAATACTTGCAAATACTATTTCATTAAACTGTTTGCGTGTAAGTCCCGCTCTTTGAAGCTTTAATTTAAATTCTGCTTTTTTTGCACTGAAATTGTCAGTGATAATTATGTCATCTTCTTTGGCAAAAATGGCGCTTAAAAGTCTCCTGTGCTTATAATGCACATAAGCATACAAAGAGAGGAAAAAAGCGATAATGCCAAGAGAGATGAAAAGAGTAATGTATGAGAACAGTTCTGTCATTTGTGTACCCTTGTCAATACTTTATTGATCATTATGCCGGTAAATACCCAAAGAGCAATACCCAAAAGCTGAAATCTTCCGTATTGGGATTCCATAAAGTACTGATGCAGTTTCCCGTCAAAGTTCCCATTCAGCGAAAAGTATAAAAAGATGGTAATTAAAACAACGACATATGAGCCTACACTGCTTTCTCTTGTAACAACATCTACTTTTTCCTGCATTTTTTCTCTGTAGCTGATCGTTTTTTCAACCTTTTCCAAAGTATTTGAAAATTGTCCACCGCTCGCGCGCCCTATTTTAATCGCCAAGGCAAAGATACGGAGTTCTTTGGAATGGATAAACTGGTTTAAATTGTTAAAAGCCTCCATCTCTCCGATAGTATTTTTTTCCTGGAAAAATTTTGCAAATATGTCACGAAAAAGCTTGGACCCTGAAACTGAAACTGACTTGCTTAGTGCCTGTTCAAACCCAATACCGTTTTTCATCATTTTTACAAGCACTGAAATGGCAACGGCAAGTGCTTTGTTGAATTTCTTTTTTCTGTTGTCTATAATGGCACGTAAAATCATGTAGAAGATGAATGAACCAAAGGGGATACCTATAAGATACCCGCTCCAGTGGCGTAGAAAAAGTGCAAAGAGAGATCCTGCCAGGAGAGAAAATGCGAAAAAAACAAGAACAAAAATGTAGGGAGAAAAATGAAATCCTGCCTGAAGCATCAGAGCGTTTATTTTGTTTTTCAGCGTATTTTTGCTTTCTAAATGTTTTTCCCGTAAAATGTCATCTTCATCCACATCCACAAGTGATATGACATGCTTGATGTAATTAATGTGTTTTGTCCGTTTGTACTCTGCCAAGAGAATATAGCCAAGTGCAGTAGCACTGCTTGTGATGACAAAGATAAGTAATATGTCTATTTGTAATTCAGTCATTATTTTAGGTTCGGCCATCTTTCTAATATGCTTTTGCTTGAGATATAGGAGGATTGTATAATCTCAGACATATAGTTTGTTTTCCATCCGCACATTCTTTTTGGATGAAACTCCTTAAGCTCATTTGTAAGCATCTCTTTGCTGACAACATAATCATTGTCAAAGATACGACTCTCCATTGTGACACCGTTTTGCATCATCTTTAATATAGCACGCGAAGAACCTGAAATTGCTTTGAAATTTCCGCTTGAATCCATCGGATTGTCACTGTTGGCATTGCGTTGAAATTCAAACAGGTCCAGCATGGAAACGACACCGTTTTCTTCTATGCGTCTTTCAGGTTCAGATATTTTGACGATGCGTCTTGTTCCATCGGGAAAACGGACGATTTGTATTATCAAATCAACAGCAGAGATAATTTGTGAGCGTACAAAGGTCATATTTGCCGTAGGACGTGCTTCTAGGAACATATTTTCAATTCTTACAATTGCCTCTTTTGTATCATCCGCATGAATTGTTGTCATAGAACCAGGATGTCCCGTGTTCATGGCATTGAGCATCGTGACAATTTCTGGACCTCTGCACTCCCCGACAATAATACGTCGTGGACTTGAACGCAAAGCCGTACGTAACAGGCTCTCAATCGTGATCGCTCCTGCACCCTCTTCGTTTGGCGGACGTGCCTCAAAGGAGCGAATCGCATGGCAGGGCATTTGCGGTTTCATCTCTTTTGTATCTTCTATGGTGAGCAGCTGGTCGCCCTCGTCTATAAAACGGGTAATGGCATTTAAAAAAGTTGTTTTTCCGCTTGATGTACCGCCGGAGACAACAATGTTAAGTTTGCCTCGTATGGCTTTTATGAGAAAATATGCCATTTTCAAATCAATCATATTTGAGTCTATCAAGGTTTCAAAAAGCAGAGGAATCTCGCGAAATTTTCTCACAGTGACATAGGAGCCGGGATTGCCGTCGCTGTCAAGGTTTGCAGAAACAGGCGGTATTTGTATCTCTATACGTGAGCCGTCGGGCAGTTTTGCAGAGGCAATAGGGTGTGACTCATCGATTTTTCTGTTTGAAGCCATGAGCATTCTGTTAATAAAACGGCGCAAATCTTCTTCATTCCTGAATTTAAACGGTGTTGCTATAGTCTGGCCGTTGTAAATAACATCAATATAATCTTTTGTGTTGACTAAAATATCATTGAGCCCTTGCCCTGCAAGACGCATAATCGTTGAAATCGGACCGTAGTTGAGCAGATTGTCTATAACAAAGTCGGCTATTTCCGTTTTAAGGGCAGGTTTTGGCAAAGTAAACTCAGATATATGTTTGATGACAACTTCCCGTATCATTTTTTCTGTAAGTTTTCCGTTAATATTAAGTTTTTCGACAAAAGCATCATATATAGAACAGGCAAGCTGAAAATACTCTTCATTTCTGTAAATCAGCGGGAAACAAAACTCAGAACAGAGGTTCTCTTCAATATGTACAGTTGAGGCAGTACTCTTGATCTGTACATTCTCTTCAGTGCTATTGTGCCGTTCTTTGATTTTTTCTTTTAGAGCCATCGTTTCACCTTGGACCAGAAAGAGTGTTCGCCTTTGTGGGCATTTTCATACAAAGAAGCATCATGAATAAAAAAGTTTTCTCCAAACTCTTTGAGCTTTAGCATAAAAGGCGAATCCGGGTATTCGTCGCAGACAAGTTGCGCTTCATTCCAGCACTCTCGTAAATGAACAGCATCATTCGGCAAGGCAAAAGCAATTTCAAAGTTGTGTTTTAGGCCTTTTGAGAGTATCTTTCTTGCCTCCTCCTGGGTAACACTTCCAAAAGAGTCTGAACGGTTGGCTATGATGTGTGTTTTGGAATACCATCCGCTTTTGTCAATGATATCTATATATGTTTTTAAAATAGACATGGAAGGAATGGAAAATTCGGTAATGACA
The DNA here is from genome assembly GCF_048081595.1 of Sulfurimonas sp. ST-27. GTDB lineage: Bacteria > Campylobacterota > Campylobacteria > Campylobacterales > Sulfurimonadaceae > Sulfurimonas > Sulfurimonas hydrogeniphila. The sequence goes on along the minus strand of NZ_CP182226.1, from coordinate 1,922,574 downwards.
AAAATATTGTCTGCGATCTCTTGAATATCTATCTCTAAATCGACATCTTCAAAAACCCCGACATCTATAATGATAAAGTCAAATTTTTCTTTGATAAACATGATAAAGTTTAAAAACATCTGTATGTTTTCAGGTTTTTCCAGCTCTTCTCTGTCAGTATGTTTTTGTACACCCGGGACAAAATAGAGGTTGTCATTCAGTTTTTCCAAACCGTTTTCAAAGAGTTCCTGCATATCCAGATTTTGCACACTAGATATGTCAACTATGGTTTTTTTGGGCTGCGGATAATTAAAAAACAGGTTAGAAACAGCTTTTGTGTAGGCAAAATCAAGATATAAAACATTTTTGTCTGGATGGTCCTGTGCCAGTGTTTTTGCAAGATTCATAGAAATTGTTGTTGTTCCAACTCCACCGCTGATACCTGTAAATACAGATATGTTACTGTTTCCGCGTCTTTGTTTTATAATGCTTTGTGACTTGATGATGAGGTTTGTGATAAGTCCCGAATTGGCTTCTTCTTCACTGAGGTATACATCTACACCGATTTTTCCTGCCAGCAGAGAAAATTTTGTATCATTCTTGCCTATAACAATCATATAAATATTATTGTTAAAGTGTATCTCTTCAATCTTTTCGATATCTTCAAGATTTTCAACTCTGTAAAGCAGTACCACATCGCGGTTTTTGCTAACAGCATAAAAACTGATAAAATCATTGATGGAGTTAAAGTTTTTGACATCGGTAAATTCGTCTTTTAGATCATTGTAGCACTCTTTGTCGACTTTTGATACATAGGCTATTATCATTAATGCATTCCTCCGTTTTGACTGTTACTGTTTTGGCTGTTGTCTTGGTTGTTGTTTTGATCATTTCTGTTCTGACTGCCTCGTGAGACTTTAATGATTTCAAACTCTGTTGTTGTTCCTGGAGTTGTTGCGTTAATATCTTCAATGTCTATTTTTTTCAGATGGAGAATAAGTCCTTTGTGTACTTTTTCTTTGTATTCGACAACGCTATAATCATTCTTGTCCAATAGATTGTCAAGTTGCGTATCATAATCGGCTCCATTGGAAGAGTGTCCCGATAAAATACTCACAATATTTGTAAAGGTGTCAATTATTCTTCCAAACAAACCTTTCTTTTGTCTGCCTTGATTGCGCTTACACCAGTCCAGCCAATCTTCAGTAGATACGTGAATAGTATATTCTGTTTGTGTAGAATAATTAAACGGATTGAGATATAAACAATGGTCATGATAAGTTTCGGATGTTCTTGAGAGTAGGTTATAATCAGATACAGCCGAATCATCTGCACATCTCTTGCGTGTTTTCCCACCATCCAATGTTGTGTCCGTTGGAATTCCCTGTGTAAATGTCTGATATGATGAACGCCAGCCAAAGATTCCTTTTTCATCTTTTACTTTACAGGACTGTACCTCTGTACCATAGACACTTTCAATGCCTAAAAGTTTAAAATACTCAAAGCCTTTGACTATGCCGTTTTGTACCTGCATAAAAGTCAAAGGCATATGATTTGTAAAATCAAAGTTTACACTGACAGTTTCTGTGAGTGTTTTTGAGTTCTCCCCAAAGAAAAAGCGAAACATGGATTTTGCCATGAATATCATCGGTTTAAAAACTTCTCCGAGAATACCTACTCTTCCTGTTTGCGGATCAATTTTAGGCTGTACATAATTGGTATTGTCGAGTTTGCTTGCCAGTGTCAGCAGGGTTGTTTCTGTATCCTCTAAAACAGAGTCTGACTGTATGCTGGATTTGTTAGAATTTTCACCCAGCAGACTGGCACCGTTTCCAAAAAAAGGCATCCATTGCGTCATCCCGAAAAAGTTTTGGAATTTACATGTCAGACTGTCCGGATTGAAGGTAAAAAAGATGCCGTCACAGCCTGTTGTATCATTTATCATTAGGGCATTATAATCAAGCAAAGAGGGCTGTTTTGTAGAAAAAGCCTGATTGATACTGTTCGTATCGATAGCAGATTCTTTTTTTATACGGTAGTCTTGTTGCAGACCAAAAATAATGTTTGCCATATATCGGTTTCTGGATTCTATTTCATTTTGCGTTAAAGCATCTACTATTGTTGTATCGTTTTGCGGAGAAAAATAAGTTTTGATCAGTTGTACCATATAACCAAAAAAAGTTCTTGGTTTTTCATTGTTATAATCATTTGTATTGTCATCCTGGTAATATTTGCCGTCTCGAAAAACATCCAAAGCATAAAAAGCATCATCATGGTCAGGATCATAGTTTTGTGCGGAATCAAAAGGAATTCTATATTCACCAGTAGGCAAAATTTGTCCCATGGCATCTTTTTGCAGTTGGGGATTAGCTAAAGTTCCATCATTAATCAAAAACGGTTTTTGCCCTGAACAGCCTTCTTCCGGTAGCCCGCCGTCTTTACATGTAAAGACATTTTCTATTGTAAGTTTTACATTTGCGGCAGTTGCAATATTTGTAAAATTGGACTGGTCCTGTGCGGCATCTGAAAATTTTCCCCAAAAATTGTTGATTTTAAAATTTTGCGTATTGATTTTGACATTCTGGTACATAATCTTGTCACCATAGTCATTTTGCACGTCCTCTTCTTCATACGGTGTCTGCAACGTCACATTTGTTGTTGTCTTTGCCGAGAGTACCAGCGTCAGTACAAACAGACTTACAAGTATGATTTTTCTCATTTTTTCCCCTTTTTTAGTTTTCATCTATGTTGTTTAACACCATAATATTATGAATGTATTGACTCACTTTTTCATTTAACTGCGCATCAGTGAGACTTCTGTTTGCATCATAAAGCTCCTGCTTCTTTTGGCAGGCTGCAATAATTAGACGCTCCTGCGTATGCTGCAAATTTTCCAACTGGTTGACTTTGTGGAGGTTGTCACTCTCACCGCCCATAAACCAGATAAACCAAAACAGCAGAATAATTGCCAGGAACAATGGTACCAGTGCTGCAGAACCTCTTCTCATAATTTTCCTATTGTATAACTCAGTATTGCGGCAATGCTCATAGCCGGAGCAAAGCCATAGCTTTTCTTTTTCAGAGCAGCTAAAATCACAAGATGTATCAGCCCTGAAAATATGATAAAATACCCAACCTGTGACAAACCTACAAAAAGGGCACAAAAGGCACCAAATCGTAAATCACCGCCGCCAAAAGCCATATTTAAAATAACAGGGATGATAAATATGACAAGTACAATCAAGACCGCATATAAATCATACACAGACAGGTCTGCATCCCACCATTTTAAAATAACCAACACTGCAAATGCCGGAAGTATAATTCTGTCCGGAATAACTCTTTTTTTACTGTCAATATAAGAGAGAACAGAAGCAATAACTATAAAATAAACAAATATAATCATCACATTCCCTACACTCTTTTTTGATATTTTTGTGATATTTGAGCTATTGTATGGAAGAGAAGCTTAAATTAATTTGAAGTATGTGAAAAACAATGAATTTTAGTACAAAATAAGAAAAAATAATGATAATTGTTACTTTTCGAAGTAGTTTTTGTTTTTTTAAATATAAGTTTAGATTATGATGTTGATTTTAGAGTTCACTTGCAAATCTGAGGGCATCCATACCGTACTTTTCACGCAGTTTTTGTGTTTTACATGTAAGCGTATACATTTTTCTTTCTTCTTCAAAGCCTAAAAGTGAGAGCTCTTTTTTTGAATCCCTCGTAAAGCTTGAGCAGTTGATACTCAAACGAACGACACAAAGACGCTTGTGAATGTCAGCCGCATGAAAAAGAGAAATGCATAAGGCATCAAACTTTTTTTCGGTAAATATTTCTGCCTGAGAGATGTTTTTGTGAGATTTTTGATGCATTTCATAGGCAATACCCAAATGAAAAACAGTGGGAATTACCTGAAGTTTTATAATGGCAAAGCTGAGATGTCTGGCAAGAATGTGAACCCGTCTGAGCAGTTCTGCTCTGTCATAGAGCGGATCAAAAGTTCTGGATATTCCGATGGATTTTCTTTGATGGGTCGTTTTAATCTGCGCATCACTTTCTCCGTTGACACGTTTATAGAGCTCTTTTGCATACGGTCCCCATGACTCCAGAGTTCCCCGTCTTTTTCGCAGTTCTCCGAGTGTTTTGATTTGTGCACTGTGCAGTTTGTTTTTCATACTTTTGCCTATGCCTGCGAAATCTTCTACTTTGATGGGGTTGACAAATCCGTCAAATTCGTATTTTGTAATCGTTTTGCATCCAAAAGGTTTGGCATAGCCTGTTGCAAGTTTTGCGATGTAGCGTGTGGATGCGGCACCGATGGAGACAGGAAGCTGGAGCTCTTTTTTGATTTTATGGCGCAAGCTGTCTATAAACTGTGGTATATCTTCATCATCTATCCATCCGCTTACATCTCCGTAAAATTCGTCAATAGATGCCTGCTCGACAAGCGGAATTTTGCGTGCTAGAAAGTCATGGAGTCTGTGAGAAAGCTCCTGGTACAAAGACATATTTGGTGCTTTGATGATGAGATGCGGACAGAGTTGCAGAGCCTGTCGAATACTCATGGCGGTTTTGATGCCATAGGCACGGGCTTCATAACTTGAAGTTGTGAGAATACCGCGGATACGTCCGTCTTCGTCCTGAAAACTTTTGAGATCATCCCCGTTTTCATAGGCTTTATAAAAAGTCGGTACAAACGAACCGGAATTTTCAAAATTGACTCTCTGGTTCTTTGCGTCTTTGGTAAATATTTTTGTATCGCTTCTTCCGCCGATGGCAACAGGTTTGTGTTCCAAAGAAGGCTCAAGTATACGAGCTGCACTGACAAAAAAGCAGTCGATGTCAATATGGATTTTCATAATTTAATATTAGCAGAGAAAAAAGAAATCTTTTAAAAGTATTGCAAATTGACAAAAATATATTATAATTTCATCAAATTATTTTAATAAGGAAAGCGGATATGGCACAGGTACCCGAAGATATAGGATGTGAAAATAAAGAGTGTATAGCAAAAGACGAGTGTAAAAGACAGGTGATAGCAAAAAACGGTACAGCACGAGAAATCAGAGAATTCGGCGGCACTGCAACAAAAAAGTGCGGTAAGTTTTTAGAAAAATAGATGAGATATTTTTTAGCGGTTTTTATACTTCTTCTCTTTGGGGGATGCAGTATAAAAAACTATGAACATACAAAGGCAAAAATAGTCATTATAAAATCTCCAAGACTAAAGTTTTCTGACATAGGCTATATACGGCACAGCAAAGATGCGATAGAACTGGAACTTTTTGTTGCGGGGCATGTGCTTCAGCGCATTCATATAAATCATCTGATCTGTGTGAATGAGGGATGTATGAGCAAAAGCAGTTTTAATCAAGAGTATTTGTCTGGTGTTTATCCTCCTTCTTTGCTGCAAAACGTAATATTGGGGAAAGAAATATATGACGGTAAAAACAGCTTAAAAAAAGATAACGGATTTATACAAAATATAAAAACTTCAGATGTAGATATAAAATATAGGGTAAACTCCCGAGAAATTTATTTTAAAGACAAAAAAAACCATATACTCATTAAAATTAAGGAACCAAACTGATGACAGGCCATAAATATGTAGGCGCACATGTAAGTGCAAGCGGCGGTGTGTACAATGCACCGCTTAATGCCAAAGCCATAGGTGCAAAAGCCTTTGCCCTTTTTACAAAAAACCAAAGACAGTGGGTTGCAAAACCTCTTGACAATGAGACGATACAAAAGTTTAAAACTGCCTTAGAGGAGAGCGGAATTTTACCAAAACATGTACTGCCGCATGACAGTTATTTGATAAATCTGGGGCACCCCGAAGCTGATAAACTTGAAAAATCACGCGTGGCTTTTATAGATGAACTGGAGCGCTGTGATGCTTTGGGACTAGACAAACTGAACTTTCACCCCGGCAGCCATTTGGCAAAACTTACCAAAAAACAAAAAGAAGACAAGGCCCTTTTAGAGGAAATCGAAAACAAATGTCTGGATGTGATAGCCGAGTCCATCAATCTGGCACTTGATAAAACAAAAAATGTCAAAGCAGTCATAGAAAATACGGCAGGGCAGGGCAGTAACCTTGGATATAAGTTTGAACATCTGGCATATATCATAGACAAGGTAGAAGACAAATCAAGAATCGGTGTCTGTATAGATACCTGTCATATGTTTACTGCGGGTTATGATATACGCACGCGTGAAGCCTATGAGAGAACATGGAATGCATTTGGTGAGATTGTCGGCTTTGAGTATCTGAGCGGGATGCATCTGAATGATTCAAAACCGCCTTTGGGGAGCAGAGTGGACAGACATCACTCACTGGGCAAGGGTGAAATCGGACTGGATGCGTTTAGATTCATCATGAACGATGAACGTATGGATGATATACCGCTTATCCTGGAAACGATAGATGAAACGATATGGGCTGAGGAGATAGCACTTTTATACTCGTTCCAGCTCTAAACCCGTACTTCAGTGCGGGCTTTGTGTCTTTTATAGATATTTGAGGAAAAATAAGATAGTATTGTCCGCAGAAAATATCAAAAAGAGAAAAAATATGAAAAAAACAGTGTTTATGTCATTGATGGCAAGTTCAATAATAATGGCGGGCGGATATAAAATTCCGGAAACTTCTACAAACTCAGTTGCTCTTGGGGGAGCAAATATTGCCCATACAAAAAATGCCGATGCTGCATATGACAATCCGGCAAATATGGTTTTTATGGATGATGCACAACATGCAGAAGTGGATTTGATGTATGTAGGGTTAAGCTCTACAAACTTTAAGGGAACTTACGCAAAAACACTTACAGGCGCAGAAGAACTCAATTCGGAAAAACAGACTTTTATTCTTCCTTCACTCCATTATGTCTCTCCAAAACTTGGTCAAAACGGTGTGCGTGTCGGTTTGAGTATCACTGTGCCTGCCGGACTGAGCAGACAATGGGAAGAGGGTTCTGCCAAACTTGTTTCTCAGGAGTTTACATTAAAGATTGTAGAAGTGAGCCCAAGTGTTGCGTATAAAATTACAAACACCCTGGCATTGGCATTTGGTTTTAGAGCGGTGCATACAAGCGGGGTTGTAAAAAGCAGTGAAAGCGCAATTGTCAATGCATCTCCTTTGGCAACATCCTATATCAGCCGTGATCTTGAAGGAAGCTCTTTGGATTTCGGGTATAATCTCGCCCTGGCATACCACCCGACAAAAGCACTGGAACTGGCTGCCACATACCGTTCGAATGTAAATTTGACGGTAGAAGGAAGCGCGAGACTCTCATCAACGGCTGCATTGGGAGGAGCCATTCCTGCAGGTTCATATAACGGTGAGGCAAGTGTGAGTATTCCTCTCCCTGCAACATTGATGCTTGCCGGAGCTTATACATTTGAGAAGACAAAAACAACAGTAGAAGTTGTTTATGAAAAAGCATACTGGTCTGCCTATAAATCTCTTGATTTTGAGTATGACGGATCACTTACAAACCCGGTTTTGATTGCTGCCTTTGATAATCCCAAACCTAAAAACTGGAAAGATACAAACACATTTCGTTTGGGTATTACGCAGGAGTTGGACAAGGTAACTTTACGGGCAGGTGCGATTTATGATGAAACTCCAACGCCGGAGTCTACACTCAATTTTGAATCACCGGGAAGCAATGCATACTCTTTTTCATTTGGCGGACGTTATCAAATAAATGATAGTATGGATATAGGCTTGTCAGCATTGTACTCCATAAAAAAAGACAGAACAATTTCTGGAACGACGAATATAAACGGACTGGACGGTACATTCAGCAACTCTAGAGCGCTGCTTGTTTCAGCCGGTTTAGGGTATAAATTTTAAGGAAATAATTGAAAACACTAGTTAACTTTTTAAACGAAAAAGAGATTGAAAAATCGGAGATATTTATCCATCTAAAATGCAGTATCAATGAAGCAAAGATACTGCAGTATATTGCGCACAGGTATATGAAAGGACAGGATGATGTACTTGTCCTAGATTTGCTGCAGGATTTGTACAAAAGTGAAAACTATGAACATTTGGTACATTTAAGAGAACTGAAAAGTCTGCTTGAACTCGGTTGGCTGCATCAGCAAAGCTTTACTCCTGTAAAAATAGCGGATGTGACACCGCTTGAACTTTTAAACACTGCAGTAGGGCTCACACCTGCTTTTTTAAAACTCTTACAAGACGGCACGCTGGATTTGGATTTGCCTGAAGTAAAGCCCTACTCTGACCATCTTGAGTACCTGCAGGATCAGTTTTTTCGGATTGAACTCTATCAGAAAATGAGTGTGATACGCCAAAATGTCCATGAGCACTCCCTTGGGATAGACAGATTGCAAAACAAACTCAAACTGCTTGAAAAGCGCATTGAAGAGCGGGTCAAACAGAGTTCTGAAAATCTTGTTTTGGACAAATTTTTCAAACAGAAGAAAATGAGCAACTATGAGCAGGTGATTTTTATTGCACTGCTTCGTGAAGAGTACGGATCAACTGACTCTTCACTGAGGGAAATGAATACGTTGATAGATTTGATTTCGCTTGATGAGTATGAACGTATTAAAAACCGTTCATTGTTAGAAGAGGGTTCAAACCTTTTAAGCAATGGGATTATAGATTATGAAGAGATGCTCAATCCTTTTGGCGGAATCAGCCGTTCTTTCTATATAGTAGATGATGTGCTGCAAAGAATTATTCATCCGCAAAAAACAAAAAAAGTAACACGCTTAAAACTGAATGCTTTGGTAGAAGAACAGGATATTTTTGAACTGGTAGAGCCTGAGACTTCTTTGGATGATGTCGTGCTTAATTCCAAAACAAAAGAGACGCTTGAAAACCTGATGAAACAGGTAGATAAAGAGGTTGTGAGCCGCCTTGTAAAATGGGGTATCAAAGATAAAAAAAGCGGTATAGATGCCAGAATAATTTTTTACGGACCTGCAGGAACCGGAAAAACAATGACGGCATACTCCCTGGCAAAATCACTCAAACGCCAGGTTTTGGCTTTTGACTGTTCCAAGATCCTTTCTATGTATGTAGGAGAGAGTGAAAAAAATGTCCGTAAAATATTCGATACTTTTTATGAACTGAGCGAAAAAACAAAAACAGAACCTATACTGTTACTCAATGAAGCAGACCAGTTCCTGGGTGCAAGAAGCAGCGGTAATATCACAGGCTCGGATCAGATGCACAACCAGATGCAAAATATCTTTTTGGAACAGATTGAAAATTTCAGAGGAATGCTCATAGCAACGACAAACCTGCTTGAAAATATCGATAAAGCCTTTTCCAGAAGATTTAATTATAAAATCGAGTTTAAAAAACCGGACAAAGAACAACGGGTACAGCTTTGGAAGAAAATGTTACCAAAAGAAGCACCTTATGAGGACAACTTCAATGTTGCAGCGCTTGCAGAATATTCTCTTACCGGTGGACAGATTAGTCTCATAATCAAAAACACAGCCTATAAAGTCGCTGTACGGGAGAATCCGCTCTTTACGCTTGATGACTTTATTGATGAAATCAAGCGTGAAAAAGATGCGAACTTTGACAGTGAGAAATCTATGGGATTTTTAAACAAATAATTTTAAAGCTTCTTTTAAACTAACAAAATATTTACTCGTATCAGTGTTGCGATAAGTGACATTTGGTATGAGTTATCTTCCACAAAACTTTTTTTTAATATTCATTTTGCTATAGTGCAGTAACTGTTTTTTCTAGTAACAAATGAAAATAGGTTTGCAACAAAAACCGTTTTTCATCGTTAGAAAACAAATATAAAAATCAGTTATATTTTTAATAAATATAACTTTTAAAATAAAAGGTAGGTTATATGGAGCATATAGTGACTTCAAATCCGTATTTTGGGGTATTTGTACTTTTTGTTATAACATTTGGTGCGTTTATTACAACGACTGTCGTCGCCCGATTGGCGAGTCGTGCATTGGCACGTAAAGACAGTGAAAAAATCAAACTTTCAGTGTATGAATGTGGACCGGAAATTACTAAGCAGCCAAACAGGGTGTCACCGCAGTTTTATCTGTTTGCATTGCTTTTTTTGCTTTTTGATGTGGAAATAGTATTTATGTTCCCTTGGGCAGTAGATTTTAAAGTGCTTGGTTGGTTCGGTTTTGCTGAAATGATAATGTTTATATTGTTATTGGCAATAGGTTTTGTATATGCATGGAAAAAAGGAGCGCTGGAATGGCACAACATAAAGTAAATTATACACAGGACGGTGGTTTACCGATAGCACTGACAAGCGTGGATAAAATTGTAAACTGGGGACGTTCTAATTCTCTATGGGCACTAACATACGGTCTTGCATGTTGCGGTATTGAAATGATGGCATCAGGTGCTTCACGATTTGACTTTGACCGTTACGGAACAATTTTCCGTGCGAGCCCCCGTCAGGCGGATGTTATGATAGTTGCCGGTACACTTACCAAAAAGCATGCAGAGTTCATCAAACGTCTGTATGACCAGATGACCGAACCGAGATGGGTAATATCAATGGGTTCATGTGCAAATACAGGCGGAATGTTCAATACCTATGCGACAGTGCAGGGATGTGACAGAATTATTCCGGTTGATCTGTATCTTCCCGGTTGCGCACCGCGTCCGGAAACACTGCAGTACGGTGTAATGTTGTTACAAAAGAAAATTCGTGCAAACAAAGCAGGCAATGCACAAAAAGCTAAAAGGTTAATGTAATATGAGAGCGTATAAACCTAAAGACAATGTACAGGCAAAGGCATACTATACAGACAGATTTTATGTAGCGCCGCAGGTACCGAAAACAGCGGTAGAAGAAGATGCGGTTTTTGCTGCAGATTTAGAGGCGATTCAAGCAAAATTTGAAGTGAAAGAGGCCTATATTCAAGTGGAACAAATGGTCGTATACATCAATGCGCATGATATTTACGGTGTGCTTGAATTGATGCGCGATGAGTTGGAATATACACAGCTTTCAGAAATGTCTGCTATTGACTGGCTGGCAAAAGATGATACATTCGAAATTTTTTATCAGATGCTTTCCATGACAAAACGCAAACGTATCCGTGTGAAATATTTCATTAAAAACGGAGAGGCTGTTGACAGTGTTGAAAAGCTTTTCAGAAGTGCTGACTGGAGTGAACGTGAAATGTTTGATATGTTTGGCATTGAAGCGAACAACCATCCGTTTATGAAAAGAATTTTAATGCCGTATGACTGGGAAGGCTACCCTCTTTTAAAAACATATCCTCTTGAAGGGGATGAATTTGCAGCATGGTATGAAGTAGATAAAATCTATGGAAAAGAAGCACGTGACATCATAGGCCCTGAACTTCGCGATACTGCAAGAGTGGACAGATATGATTCTGAGCGTTTTGCACGTCTTGGACATGAAGTTCCAAAGGGTACAAAAATTACCGGTGACGAGCCGGCAGTTACGCATTCGTATCAGGAAGAAGGCGGCGTTTTCCTCATCAAAAAACTTGATAAAGAGTCATCAGTAGTTATTGATGATCCGCAAAGATAAGGTGGTATAAAATATGGCACAGGTAAAAAACAGATTAACACCGTTTTTTGAAAATATAACATTTGACAGAGATGACAATGAACTGATATTAAACTTTGGTCCGCAGCATCCGTCTGCTCACGGGCAATTACGTTTAATGCTGCATCTGCAACAGGAACAGATTGTAAAAGCACATCCTGATATCGGGTATTTGCACCGCGGTATGGAAAAAATGGCTGAAAACATGATCTATAACGAGTTTATGCCGACGACAGACCGCATGGACTATATTGCATCATCTTCAAACAACTACGGATTTGCTCTGGCTGTTGAAAAACTTATCGGGCTTGAAGTCCCTCGCCGTGCAAAAGTTATCCGTATGCTGCTTTTGGAAATCAACCGTCTGATGTCTCACCTTTTCTGGCTGGCGACGACGGCACTTGACATCGGCGCTATGACGGTTTTTCTTTTTGCTTTCCGTGAAAGAGAATACCTGATGGATATTATTGAAGGCTATTGTGGTGCACGTTTGACACATGCAGCAATTCGTATAGGTGGAGTCCCTCTCGATCTGCAGGATGGATTTTTACACCAGCTCAGAGTATTTTTAAATAAACTGCCGCAGAATATCAAAGATTATGAAGACCTTTTGGACTCTAACCGTATTTGGCTGATGAGAATGGAAGAGGTGGGAGTGATTTCTACAGAGATGGCACTTTCATGGGGCTGTACGGGTCCAATGCTCAGAGCTTCTGGTGTTGCATGGGATATTCGTAAAGAAGAGCCGTATGAACTTTATGATGAAGTGGAGTTTGATGTTCCTTTTTCAGACAAAGGTGACAACTTTGCCCGCTACCGTATTTATATGGAAGAGATGCGTCAAAGTGCGAAGATTCTGTATCAATGTATAGAAATGTATGAAAAATGCGAAAAAGACGGTCAGACTGACTTGATGGCACATGCACCGAAGTATATTTCGGCACCGAAAATCGACATAATGACACAAAACTACTCATTAATGCAGCATTTCGTTCTTGTAACACAGGGAATGAGACCGCCGGTCGGTGAAGTGTATGTTCCGACAGAATCACCAAAAGGTGAGCTTGGATTCTACATCAATTCCCAAGGCGGTCCGTATCCGTACAGACTGAAACTGCGTGCGCCTTCATTCTGGCATACAGGAATCTTAACCGACCTTTTACCGGGTCACTATATTCCGGATGTTGTATCAATAATCGGTACAACGAACATAGTTTTCGGGGAGGTTGACAGATAATGAAACGATATGATTTAAGACATTTAAAAGATAATTTTGAACCTCGTATGAAAGAGATTTTAGAAGAAAAACACAAACCGACGGAGACGTTGATATTTCTTTTTGAAATAGGAGATTTTTCTCCGATCCAAAGAAGTGCTGATTTGGTAAAAGAGTGTGGGTATGAACTGTATAACTCATTAAAATTTAACGAAGTCGACTGGACTATCGTAGTGAAAAAATAGGGATTGAATGTGAGCAAAGTATATTTTTCTACTTGGAATGGTGAGCTTGTTAACAATATCGGCAAACCACAAGAAGAGTGGGAAGAGTCAGCTTATAACTTACCGGCACAATATGATGATCACCGTGATTCAAAAGCTTTTATCGGCTGGGACGGTGTTTCGTTGTTTCATGAGGATGTGGATGTTATTCGTTTAGCGATGGAATATGCTGCACAGTATCAAGTCTATTCAGAAGCATGCGGAAGATGTGCTCCTGGAAGTTGGGGTGGTCGTATTTTATATGACCAGCTTGATAAAATTGCTCGTGGTGAAGGTGAATTGGCTGATTTGGACCACTTAAAAGAGATTGGTAAAAGTATGCAGATAACATCCAAGTGTGAGATTGGAAAAACTGTTCCAAATCCTATTTTGGACTTAATGACGCATTTCGAAGATACATTTCTGGAGTGTATCAATGAAAAGAAAAAATCAAAACATTATGATGAAAAAATCGGCTATATAGCAAAAATAACAGCACCGTGTACGGATGCCTGTCCTGCGCATGTTGATATACCCGGATATATTGAAGGTGTCAGAGACTTGCGTTTTGACGATTCCCTGGAAGCAACACGCCAGACAATGCCGCTTGCACATACCTGTGGACGTGTCTGTCCGCATCCGTGTGAAGATGCCTGTCGAAGAACCAATCTTGATGAGCCAATCTCTATTATGGCACTCAAACGCCTTGGTGCAGACTGGGAAACAGACCATGAATATGAGTTTTTTCACCCGATGGAGAAGAAGCCGCCGATTGACAAAAAAGTTGCTGTTATCGGTGCAGGTCCTGCGGGACTGACGACTGCGTATTATCTTGCTGCAGAAGGCATAAAAGTCGATGTATATGAGGATCTCCCTGTTTTAGGCGGTGAAGTGGCTGTGGGTGTTCCTGAGTACCGTATGCCGGTTGACAAATACAATCAGGATATAGAATGTGTCCGCGATATGGGTGTGAACTTTATCACAAATTCGAGAATCGGTGCCGACGATATGCGCAGATTTGAAAAAGAGTATGATGCAACGATGGTGGCCGTAGGGACAAGGATCTCCAAAAAAGTCCGTTGTGAAAATGAAAGACCAGAGATTAAGGGTTACTGGGGCGCTATTGATTTTCTTGACCGTGTGAATCTGTATGAAAAATACGGCATCACCATTCCTAAAGAGGTGCAGGAAGAGAATTTGCTTACTACAGACTATGTGGACCTGACAGGCAAAACCGTGGTCTGCGTGGGCGGCGGATTTACTTCAATGGATGTTGTGCGTTGTGCAATTCGGGCCAATGCCAAAAAAGTCTATATGATATACCGTCGTGATGAAAAAACCATTATACGCAATACAACCTATGAAGAGTACCATGAAGCGGTTGAAGAGGGTGTCGAGTTTCTTTTTCACTCCGCTGTAAACAAAATTACGACAGATGAAAATGACATTTTACGAGAACTTCTGATTGACAAGTTTGAGCTTGTTCCTGATCCAAACGGCGGACGTGCACAGCTTGTAAAAATAGAGGGTGAATCCTATACCATTGAAGCAGACTATCTGATTCCTGCTGTTTCTCAGTCGGCTGATTTGGATTTACTGCCTGAAGAGTGGGACATTGAGATGACTTCATGGGCGACTATTAAGACAAACGGCAAAGACTATATGACATCACGCAAAGGTATTTTTGCCGCAGGTGACTGTGAATACGGTCCTATGACGATTGTCAATGCGGTCGGTCAAGCCAAACGTGCGGCTTCTGTTATGGCCCGATATGTACAGACCGGTGAAGTGAGCTTGACTGATGATGAGATTATGGAAGATCATCTTGTTAAACTGAAAGTTTATGATAAAAAAGAGAAAGTTACCGGCTGGTTGCCGGGTCTTCCTCGTGAGCACTCTTCTGTTTTGGATGTTGAAGTGAGAAAGCATAATAATGCGGAAGTAAATCTTGGTTTCACACAGGAACAGGCTTTAAGTGAAGCTGAGAGATGTATGCGTTGTTATTATATAGCAATGGTACAGGCATAAGGGGAGTCGTAAATGAGTAAAATTATAAATTTTAAAATTGACGGCAAAGATGTTACAGCAGTAAAAGGGGAGACAATTCTTCAGGCTGCGAGAAAAAATGATATCTATATTCCTACTATGTGTTATATTTCAAAAACGACACCCTGTGCATCATGCCGTATCTGTTCTGTCGAGGTAGAAGGTGTAGATGGGTTTGTTCTCTCCTGTAACACACCTCCGACAGAGGGTATTGAAGTCAGAACAAACTCTGCCGAGCTTGAGCTTGAACGTACAAATATCATGAAACTCTATGATGTAAATCATCCATTGGAGTGTGGTGTTTGTGACAAATCCGGAGAATGTGATCTGCAAAATATGACTTTGGAGTTTGGCGTAGCACAACAGGAATTTTCTGCAAAAGACCAGCTCAGAAAAGTGGAACACTGGGGACTGATTAATTATGACCCTGCATTGTGTATTATGTGCGAAAAATGTGTACATGTATGTAATGAAGTTATAGGCGATGATGCTATTGAAGTAAAATTCGGCGGATACTCTTCTGTGATTATCCCAAAAAATGCGGATACACTGGATTGTACTTTTTGTGGTGAATGTATTGCAGTCTGTCCGGTCGGTGCTTTGGTAAGCAGTGATTTCCAGTACTCTGCAAATGCATGGGAACTCTCCCGTATTCCTTCAACATGTGCCCACTGTTCTGCCGGTTGTGCTTTGGAATATGAAACACGCCACGTCGGTATCAACGGTGAAGATTCTATTTACAGAGTGAAAAACAATTATGAATTCAATTCATTATGTGGAGCAGGGCGTTTCGGATTTGATTTTGAAAATCGCGCCTCTAAAGACGAAGAAGCATTTAACAAGGCAGTTGAAGCCATTCAAAATGCAAATGCTATACGCTTTTCTTCAATTATTACAAATGAAGAGGCACATATTTTACAGCTTTTAAAAGAGAAACTTGGGATAAAACTTTTTAATGAGGACGCAAGACTGTATGCTGAATTTATGAAATCTTATTCTTCAGTAAGCGGTAAACTGCATCACAGTGCTTCGATGGATGCCGTCAAACAGGCCGACGCGATTATTATTATCGGCACACGTTTGGCGACGGATAATCCGATGGTACGTTATGCTGTGCGAACAGCATCCCAGCATAATGGTGCAAAAATAGTATATGCGCATCCGCTTGAAGATGCGCTTATGAAAAATACCGCTACACAGTTTATGAAATATGAAGTGGGTACAGAAGAGGGCGTTATGGCACTTTTGGCAAATGAGCTTCTTCAAAACAGTGATGTGGACGAACAAACCAGATCATTTTTAGATGATTTGGATTTGGGCTACCTTGAAGCTGAAAGCAATGTGGGCGATGATGAACTTAAATTAATGACGAAGTCATTCAAGCGGGCACAAAAGCATGTACTTATCATCGGAAGTGATGTATTTGCACATAAGCGTGCAAAAAATATTGCGAAACTTGCAGCTTTGATTGAAAAATATACTGAATTTTCATTACTGATTATTCCTGCAGAAGTAAATACTGCAGGGGTTGCCCTTACATGTAAACTCGACACTGATGAAAATATAGGCAACATTGTTGCTTATAATGCAGAAGGTGACTTTATAATGTCATCTTTAAAAGATTCAGATTTAGCGATGCCGGCACTTAATCAAGTGGAAGGAACAGTTGTCAATGTTGACAATCAGGTACTTCCGTTGAATGTGGCACTTCCTTTTGAAGGATATACTTTGAATGATATAGCAAATGCTCTTGGTCTGAAAAAAGAAAATACTATTGACTATACAAAAGAGCTCGACACATCAAAAGGTTTTAAAGCAATTGCTTTTGATGATTTGGAGAATTTTTTAACACCTTACGGTGAAGACAAAAGGGGCTATATTTTAGATGAAGTTGTCTGTGAAGCAGATTCAGAAGTAGCACCGATTGAAGAGTTGCCTGAGTTTAACGGAAGTGTAATTTATAATTGTAACCCTGTTTTGCAGTTTAATGCGTTTACAAATAAAACACATCAGTTGGAAAAAGACACAACATTAAGAGGCTCGGCTCAGTTTGCGGCAGCTGCAAAGATTGCAGATGGTGATGTAGTTGAAATAAGCTTTGCATCAAGAACAATACAAAGAGTTTTTAAACAAGATGAAGAACTAAAAGGAACTATAGCACTCAATCCTACCTTCGATTTAGGTCAGGATTTTAGCAGATATAGATTTGAAAAATCCAAAATAGCGAGAGTAATATAATGAGTGAAATTACCATAAACATTGACGGAAAAGATGTTCAGACAAAAGAGGGTGAGTATTTGTTAAATGCTGCCCGTGCAAATTACATATTTATTCCTGCAATATGTTATTTAACAAGATGCAGCCCGACTCTAGCCTGTCGTATATGTCTTGTTGAAGCAAATGGAAAACAGGTATATGCCTGTAATGCAAAAGCAAAAGAGGGAATGCAGGTAGTAACATCGACTGAGTCTATAGAAAAAGAGCGCAGAATCATCATGGAAGTATACGATGTGAACCATCCGCTTCAGTGTGGTGTATGTGACCAGTCAGGTGAGTGTGAACTGCAAAATTATACACTTGAGATGGGTGTTGATTCACAACATTATTCCATTAAAGATGTAGACAGAAGTTCTCATGACTGGGGACATTTACACTATGATCCGGGCCTTTGTATCGTGTGTGAACGTTGTGTTACTGCCTGTAAGGATATGATAGGTGACAATTCACTTAAAACAATTCCGCGCGGTTCTGATCCTATCAATGCAGATTATAAAGAGAGTATGCCAAAAGACGCATATGCAATGTGGAACAAACTCAACAAGTCTGTCATTGGTTTGACAAACGGAACTGATGTTCTTGACTGTACCTCATGCGGCGAATGTGCAGCAGTCTGTCCGGTCGGAGCACTTGTTGATACCCAGTTTATGTATAAGTCCAATGCATGGGAGTTAAAACAGGTTCCTGCAACCTGTGGACACTGTTCTGCGGGATGTCAGATAACTTATGATCTGAAACATACAAGTATTGACAATCCTGAAGATAAAATATACCGTGTTATGAACGAATGGAACTATGTTTCACTTTGTGGTGCAGGCCGTTACGGATTTGATTATCAAAATGCCGGTGTTACAAAAGACGAGACTGCATTTGCAAATGCAGTAGAGGCCTTTAAAAAGGCAGATACAATAGCTTTTACATCTACAATTACCAATGAAGAAGCCTACCTGCTTCAAAAAATGAAAGAAAAATTCGGATACAGACTTGTCAATCCGGAAGCAAAAGCATTTCAGGATTTTTTAAACAATTATGCACAAATCAGTGGACATAAACTCTATAAAGGCGATCTGGAAAAAGTGCATAGTACAAACTTTATAGTCTCTGTCGGTTCGGCACTCAAAACTGACAATCCAAATGCACGCTATGCATTAAATAATTCGTTGACAGTAAAAAAAGGCGCAGGAATTTATTTTCATCCTGTAAAAGATCCGATTATCGAGGGTATAGGGAAGTCTATCATGACAGTTGCCCATGCTCCTCTTCAAGAAGAAGCAGCATTATATCTTCTGCTTGATCTTTTTGCAGACAAATCAAAACTGCCTTCTGATATTGTGGACTACCTTGCTTCTTTTCATTCACAAAAAACCGTTACAGTTGAAGAAGTTGTGAAAGAAAAAGTTGTGGAACTTGTCAAAGAGACAAAAGTCAATGAAGAAACAGGGGAAGAAGAAGAAATTGAAGTAGAAAAAACCAAAATGGTTTCTACAAAGATTGCAAAAGAAATAGAGATTGATGATAACAGACTCTTGGAAATACTTGGTCTTGATGATAGTTTTATGCAAACACTTGAAAAGAACCTGAAGAAAAAAGAGACTTTTGCGCTTATGGTTGGACCAGATTTATATATGCATCCAAATGCAAAAAACCTGGCTCGTCTGGTTGCTTTGCTGGAAAAATACTCAGCTTTTGAAGTTACCATGATTCCAACACTTACAAACTCATTGGGTGTAGCGCTGATCTGTGACCTTGATGATGAGAAAGGCTCTTATACGGTTGCGTACAATACTGATGGCGATTTTGTACTCTCCGGGCTTGGCGACGGTGATTTGGATATGCCGGCGATCAATCAGCAGGAAGGAACATTGACATCTGTAAACAAACGTGTCAACCCTACAAATGCGGCTATCGGATATGAGGGATATGAATTAAACGATATTGCAAAAGCGCTTGATTTTGAAGCAGAAAATATTATAGATTACACTGTAGAACTTCCTGTTGCGAGAGGATTTAAAGCAGAAGAATTCGATAACCTGCCAAATCATTATGAAAATGACGGTACAGAAGTAAGAGGTTATGTGTTAGAAAATGTAGCAGTAGAGGCCAGTGAAGATGAAAGTGTAGAAAAATTCAGTGAAGATAAGTTAGAAGGGTGTATAATCTATTTAGCAAATCCTGTAAGACAGTTTACGGAATTTACCTACAAGACAACAAATCTTGACGAAGTAAGCGGTATTTACATGAGTGAAGAGTATTTATCCAAAACTGATTACAATGAGGGTGATACAGTCACAGTGAAAACTAAAAAAGGTGAACTGACTGCAAAAGTTGTGTGTGACAATAAAATTGCAGGTGATATAGTGGTTTTACCTACATTTGATAAAAAATTAAACTCAGAAGCACTCTTTGACGGCTACCGTTTTAGTACAGCTTCAATCCAAAAGGGGTAATATATGGATACAGCATATTTAATTGAAACGATCATAAAAGTCGTTGTAATTCTACTTATATTTTCTGCATTGGCAGGTATCGGTACATATTTTGAGCGGAAGATACTTGCATTTATGCAACGTCGTTTAGGGCCGATGTATGTCGGACCATACGGGTTGTTGCAGGTGGCAGCAGACGGTATAAAACTTTTTACAAAAGAAGATATTATTCCTACAAACGTAGTGGGTCCGGTATTTAAAATTGCACCTGTAATTACTGCGGCAACTGCATTTATGGCAGCAGCAGCGATTCCGTTTTTTCCACAATTCACAGTGTTCGGTTATACAGTACATCCTATTGTAGCTGATTTGAATATCGGTATTTTGTATATTCTGGGTGTAATGGCAGTCGGACTTTACGGACCTTTGCTTGGCGGTATGGCTTCGGCAAATAAATTTTCCCTGCTTTCAGCAGCGCGTACGGCAGCTGTTTTCATCTCTTATGAAGTTGTCAGCGGTTTAGCTATTCTGGCGCCGATTATGATGGTGGGTTCTTTGTCTCTGATTGATTTTAACAATTATCAGGCAGGCGGTATCAGTGACTGGATTATATGGTCTCAGCCTGTAGCCTTTGTTTTATTTTGGATCGCGGCTTTTGCTGAAACCGGACGTACGCCGTTTCACCTGATAGCAAATGACCATGAAATTATTGACGGTTTTGGAACAGAGTACTCTGGAATGAGATGGGGTCTTTTCTTCATTGGCGAGTATGCAAATATGTTCTTTATCTCCTTTGTGATTCCTCTTATCTTTTTAGGCGGATACGGTGACGGAAGTATGCTTGGCGCATTGGGGCTGATAGGAAAAGTGGCATTTTTCTTTTTCTTCTTTTTGTGGACAAGAGCTGCCTGGCCGGATGTAAGACCGGATCAGTTGATGTGGTTGTGTTGGAAAGTACTAATGCCATTGGCCGTGATTAATGTTGTAATCACCGGCTTTGTGATGATGTTTTAAGGGGATAATGAATGAAAATGGAACAATTTAATGATAGAAATGTAGCTGACAACGGTTACTTTTTAGTTGATATTGAAGATTATCCTACTGATGGTTGGGGTAAATTTAAACGTGTCGTAAAAAGAACTTTCAGAGCCGAACTTTTTGTAGGTTTATGGGTAGTGCTTCGTGAAATGATCAAATTTGATATTCATACGGTACAGTATCCGCAGGAGAAACTGCCTATAGGTCCTCGTTATCGTGCCGTGCATGAAATGAAAAGACTTTGGGAAAGTGATGCTGAACGTTGTATCGGATGTGGACTTTGTGAAAAAATCTGTATATCTGACTGTATTCGTATGGATACAAAGATAGATGAGAATTCACGAAAAGAAGTAACCGAATATACAATTAATTTAGGGCGTTGTATTTTTTGCGGTTACTGTGCGGAAGTTTGTCCTGAACTTGCTATTACTCATGGCGGAGAGTATGAACAGGCATCAGAACAGCGTGAGCATTTTGTTGACTATGCGTATATGTTGACGCCACTTGACAAAATGAAAGCCGGAACTCAAATGGAGTTTGAAGGTTTTGGTGCGATTACACCACATGAAGATGAGCGTGTTAAAAAAACACCTCTAGCATATTAAGGAGTTTGGATTATGTTTGAAGCGGTAGCATTTTACTTGTTTGCATTTCTGACGATAACGATGTTTTTCATCACAGTAACAACATCACAGGCGTTATATGCATTAAGTGCATTGGCAGCGGGAATGATTTTCATATCAGCATTTTTCTTTATTCTGGGTGCTGATTTTTTAGGTGCAGTGCAAATAATTGTTTACACTGGTGCAGTAATGGCTTTATATGCTTTTGGTATGATGTTTTTTGACACGACAAGAGAAGTTAAAGAGAAACAGGGGAACAAATACATCATTGTCGGACTCTCAACACTGGCAGCAGTTCTGGTAGTTGTTATTTTTGCAGCGCCGATGGTATCTGAAAATATTGTTGCTCTTTATCCGGCAATTGAAGGAGTAGGCAATACTCAAGAAGTAGGACTGATTTTATTTACAAAATATCTAGTACCATTTGAAGTGGCTGCAATTATGCTGCTTGTTGCAATGGTGGCTGGTATCGTCCTTGCAGGGAAGAAAATGGATCTTTCAATTACACTGATGAATGATGCTGAAATTGAAGAACAAAATAACACAAAGGTACTTTCATGATGGAAATAGGTTTAAATCATTATCTTGTTTTATCTACTATTTTATTTGCTATTGGTTTAGTAGGTGTTATGCGTAGAAAAAACCTTCTTTTACTGTTTTTTGCAACCGAAATACTCTTAAATGCTGTGAATGTTGCTTTTGCAGCAATTTCGCATTATTATGGCGATTTGACTGGTCAGATGTTTGCATTTTTCGTAATTGCTATTGCAGCTTCAGAAGTTGCAGTCGGTCTTGGACTTCTGATAGTATGGTATAAACGCCACAGTTCAATTGACTTAGATGCGTTAACAGCGATGAAAGGATAAAGAATGGAAAAATATTTATACATAGCACTCTTTGCTCCGCTTGTAAGTTCTTTGTTTTCAGCGTTGTTTACAGCGACACCAAAGAAACTGTTTACGGGTATTGTTGCCAGTCTTATGATATTGACATCATTTGCAGCAAGTACAGTCCTGTTGATTTATATACTCAAAGGCGGAGAGCCTGTACATGTAGAGATGATGACATGGATGGCAACCGGAGACCTTTATATTCCTTTTGGTTTTGTTGTTGATCAGATTTCGGTAACTATGATGATGGTTGTTACATTGGTTTCAACTATCGTACATATTTACTCTATCGGTTACATGGATCATGACAAAGGTTTTAACCGTTTCTTCGCATGGCTGTCAGCATTTGTGTTTTCAATGATGGTTCTTGTCATGAGTGACAACTTCGCAGGACTTTTTATAGGCTGGGAAGGTGTTGGTCTGTGTTCATGGGGTCTTATCGGTTTTTGGTATCATAAACAAATTGCCACATGGGCAGCCAATGAAGCGTTTATCATGAACCGTATCGCCGACCTTGGTATGCTTATCGGTATCTTTTTAGTCTATTGGAATACAGGTACACTGCAGTATGATGAAGCATTTGCCGTTATGCCATTGCTGGATACTGCCACATTGACATGGATAGGTATATTTTTATTTATCGGTGCAATGGGTAAATCAGCACAGTTTCCTCTGCATACATGGCTTGCAGATGCGATGGAAGGGCCTACTCCTGTATCGGCTCTTATTCATGCGGCAACAATGGTTACAGCGGGTGTTTATCTTGTAGTGCGTTCGAATGAGCTTTACAGTTTGATTCCTCATGTCGGATTGTTTATTGCTTCACTTGGTGCATTTGTGGCATTGTTTGCAGCTTCTATGGCCCTTGTAAACCGTGACATGAAAAGAATCATTGCCTACTCTACACTTTCTCAGTTAGGGTATATGTTTGCCGCAGCTGGTCTTGGCGCTTACTGGGTTGCACTTTTTCACTTGATGGCACATGCGTTCTTTAAAGCACTGTTGTTCCTTGGTGCGGGAAATGTAATGCATGCGATGCATGATGAACTTGATCCGTTTAAGATGGGTGGACTGAAAAAAGTAATGAAGTGGACATGGATTATGATGACAATTGCCTCATTGGCTTTGGCGGGAATCTTTCCTTTTGCAGGATTCTTTTCCAAAGATACGATTCTTGAAGCGGCATTTGCTGAGCATCACTTTGTGATTTACGGGGTACTGCTCTTTACGGCAGGTCTGACAGCATTTTATTCATTTAGACTTGTGGCACTGATCTTTCACGGTGAAGAACGTTACAAGATATTTGGTATTCATCCGCATGAAGCCTATAGATTTATGCTGATTGCAATGAGTCCGTTGCTTATTCTTGCAATGATTGCCGGAATTTTCCAAGAACCGTTCTTTGGCATGATCGAAGAAATTTTACGTGCGCATGAGTATCATATCCATTCCCATACAACACTATGGATTATGTTGGTCGGTACGCAGCTTTTTGTAGCACTTGCTATTTTGTATGCATATAAAAAATATGCTTCATGGAGCAGTGTTCCGGATGGCACAAGTCCGATAGAAAATTCATTTATCTATAAACTGCTGTTTAATCAGTACTATATTCCGTATTTTTACGAAGAGTACCTTGTAAAACCGTACAGAGAGGCTTCTGAACTTTTCTGGACAAAAGTAGATATGAAAATTGTGGATGCTACTGTTGACGGGATTGCAGGTATTGTGTATGGTACCGGTAAGAAAACTAGGAAAATGCAAAGTGGTAACTTATCTACTATGCTTAAATGGATGGTAGCAGGTTTAGTTGGTCTGCTCTCACTCGCTGTGGTGTTTGGGCTTGCAGCAAGATATTCTGATGAGATTGTACTATTCTTATCAGCTCTAGGAGTTTAGTATATGTTAGATCATATTTTATCGTTATTAATTTTCTTTCCGGCACTCGCAGCCGTATTTGGTTTTATGATACAAAAAGAGAGTATGCGTGCATACGGTATCTCTGTCGCTGCTATAGAGTTTGCACTTTCACTGTGGCTGTGGTATGTATTTGATGGCAATGTGTCCGGAATGCAGTTTATGGAGAGCCTGCCGCTTGTTCCTTCTTTTGGAATCAATTATATACTTGGAGTGGATGGTATATCTTTGTTTATTGTTATTCTTGCAGCTTTTTTTACTATGATAGGAATAGCCAGTTTAACAGATACGCCTAATGTAAAATATATGATTATTACATTGTTGTTTTTACAAATGACAATGGTCGGTGTTTTTGTGGCACTTGATGCAATAGTCTTTTACATTTTTTGGGAACTTTCGCTTGTACCTATGCTTTATATCATCGGTGCATGGGGCGGACCGTTGCGAATATATGCCTCTGTTAAATTTTTCCTGTATACTTTTACAGGTTCGCTTGTGATGCTTGTCGGTATGCTTTTTATGGCATATTTTTACTATCAGGCAACAGGTGTCTGGAGTTTCGCTATTTTAGACTGGTACAGACTGATTTTACCTGAGTCTTTCCAGCTTTGGCTTTTTGCAGCATTTTTTATCGGTTTTGCTATTAAAGTACCGATGTTTCCGTTTCACACATGGTTACCGTATGCGCACGGACAGGCACCGACTATTGGTTCTGTAATACTTGCAGCAATTCTGTTAAAGATGGGAACATACGCGTTCATTCGTTTCTCTTTACCAATGTTTCCGGATGCTTCGGCATTTTTTATGGTTCCAATCGCAATCATCGCAATTATTATGATTGTGTATACCGCAATGGTTGCCTATGCGCAAAAAGATATCAAACAGGTTGTTGCCTACTCCTCAATCTCGCATATGGGTGTTATTATTCTGGGAACATTCGCACTGAATGTGGAAGGTATCTCGGGATCAATCTTTTTAATGATAGCACACGGTGTTGTTTCGGGAGCTCTGTTCCTGCTCGTAGGTGTTATTTATGACAGACGCCATACGAAGATGATGAGTGAATTTGGCGGCTTGGCACAGGTGATGCCAAGATATGCAACAATATTTGGTCTCATGTTAATGGCTTCTGTCGGAATGCCTTTGACAATCAACTTTGTAGGTGAGTTCTTGTCGCTTCTCGGATTTTACCAACAGTCTCACATTTTGACACTTTTAGCCGGAACAGCGATTATTGTCGGTGCCATCTATATGTTGGCAGCATACAAAAAAATGTTTTTTGGTGAGGTAACAAAAGAAGAGAATAAAAATCTTAAAGATGTCAATAAAAGAGAATGGGTTGCCCTCCTGCCACTTGGAGTAATTACCATATGGCTGGGTATATATCCCAAACCTGTGTTGGAACCGATTAACAACAGTGTGAAATCAATTGTACAGTTAATGCACAATAAAGCTACAACAGAATTAGGTAAAGAAAGAATTCCAAATTTAGTGAAACCTAAAGTTGTAATTATAGAAAAAACTATTATAGAGGAGGTTCACTAATGTTAGCGCCGATAAATATTTCAATGGAGTCGTTAAATGTAATGACTCTGGCGCCTATGCTGATACCGGTAGTAGGTGCATTGTTAATCTTAGTGATTGATGTTATCAAGGGTGGGCTTCACAAATCACTCTACGTCGTACTGAGCCTGCTCTTTTTGGCAATGGACTTTTTCTCTTTGCTTGATGCCTCAGAGATTTTTACCCAAAACGGTACAGTACTGGGTATGTTTGATGTAATGCTGATAGACGGTCTGGCTTTATTGGCTCAGTTTATTATCGTTATAGCATCAATGCTCTTTATTCCACTGGCTTTGACAAACAAACGCTTTCATGAGTTTTCCTATCCTGAGTTTTTTGCACTCTTTTTATTTATGATTGCAGGTTTCCAGTTTATGGTTGCTACAGATAATCTGATCTTGATATTTGTCGGTTTGGAAACAGCGTCTTTGGCATTGTACACGCTCATAGCTATGCATAACCGTGACAAATCTTTTGAAGCTGCTGTGAAATACTTTACAATGGGTGCCTTGGCCGCAGGTTTCTTCAGTTTTGGTGCCATGGTCTTTTATGCATTGACGGGTTCGGTAGAAATTAATAAAATTGCCTTGGTTCTTGCTGCAAACGGGTATGCTGACATCGGATATGTCCTTGTAGGCATCTCATTTTTACTGGCTGCTTTTGCTTTTAAATTATCACTTATTCCATTTCATACATGGGCTCCGGATGTGTATGAGGGATCTTCTGCACCAATGGCCGGTTATATGTCAATCGTACCAAAAATAGCTGCTTTTGTCGTGGCTATGAGATTTTTTGAATTTTTAGTCCACAGCGGTATCGTATGGCTTGATATTGTTTTATATGCCTTTGTCATTATTACGATGACAGTGGCAAATATGTGGGCTCTTGTACAAACTGATGTGAAGCGTATGCTGGCATACAGTTCGATTTCGCATGCAGGTTTTGTGATGGCTGCTATTTTAATAGGAACAACACAGGCAAACAGCGCACTCTTTTTATACTGGGTTCTGTTTACATTCACAAACCTCGGGTCGTTCTCAATGCTATGGATCTCCCGTCAAAAAAGCTTACCGGATCATCAAATGTCAGACCACTCGTATGACAAATTTGCGGGGATGATTAAAACCGCACCGGTACCGGCAATGATTATGGGACTGTTTATGCTGAGTTTGGCAGGAATCCCTCCGTTTGCACTGTTTTGGGGTAAAATCTATCTGATCAGTTCTGCGGTAACAAGCGGTTATACAATCCTTGCACTTATTATGGCACTTAACTCAGCAATAGCAGGGTATTACTATTTAAAACTTATTGTATATATGTTTATGAAAGAACCGGTTGTCGGTGCGAGCGGACAGATATATGTTGCCAATGCGACATTGGCGCTCAAAACTATTATCGGTATAGCAGCAGTAGGAACTATATTTGCTTTTGTTGCTATAAACCCGCTTTTAGAGTTTATTACAGCTTTTGTATATAACAGTGGATATTAATAGTCTAAAATCTTAAACAAGGGGGAGAAAATTTGCTAAAATGGATACTCCTGGCCTTTGTTCTTACAAATTCTTTTGCACTTGAAATTTCCATAGAGAGTGCAAAAGACAACTTCATTAAATACTCTACACTTGATATTCGAAACACTGAACGCTTTACATGTAAAGAAATTAAAAATGATCTTGATACAGTTTTGGAAATTCGATGTATTTTTTTAAAAAGACCAGTGCGAAAACTCAAGCATATTCAAAATGATTTTTTTAAAGTAAATACAGTTTTTAAAGATGAAAAATTTATTGTTACAATCAAGCCTTTTTACAAAATAAAATTGATTCCGGAAATATTTGATCTCACAAAAGACAATGAAGTTTTTAATGCAAATGTAACATATTCAGACCATTGGAGTGTTCTAGGGTACAAAAAAACATTTCCTTTGTTTAAGCAGGAGGAAGCCTCTTCACTTGCATTGGATTTTCCTTTTTACCTTGACAAAGACAAACTGCCGTATGTAGGAAGTCTGGACCTGCAGGGAAACCCGGTATATATCAAAAATGTAGAAGATGTGAAAGAGTACTTGAAAATAAAAAAGTATTATAAACACAAAGAGTATGAAATGTGTCTTGAAAGTATAAATGACATATTGAATGATTATCCAAATACGCTTTTTAAAGCAGAGCTGCTCTATTATAAAATTAAAGTGTATGCAAAAATAAAAGACTGGGATAATGTAGTAAGTGTAGCAAAAGAGTTTTTAAGAGAATACTCTTCTGATGAGAATGTAGCAGAGGTCCTTTCCCTGGTAGCAAAAGCATATGCCAAACTCGGTGAAAATTCAAATGCTGACTACTTTTATGACCGATTGTTTACAGAACATCCAAAAAGTAAATTTACACAACTGGGATATATATACAAGGGAGAGATGCTTGAAGAGTCAGGTGGTACAAAACAAGCGCTAAAGTATTATAAAAAAGCATTGTATGAGACGAAAGATTTAGAGGTGGCAGCAAATGCCGCATACCATTTAGCCTCTTTGTATCTTTCTTACAAGCCAAAAGAGGCTTCGCAGTATGCGATGAAAATTATTCAGGCAGATCCTGGCTTTTTTATGGAAGATTTTAAAGCATCACAAAAGATGATGGAGGAATTTGCAAATCAGGGGTATTATAAAGTTGCTGCAGCTATAGCAGATACTTTGCTGCAGGAGATCGATGCCACATATGATGAATATGAAGAGTTGCTTAAAAACAAAGCTTTATGGCTTGCCCAAACAAAAGAGAAGAAAAAGGCTTTGGCCGCTCTCAATGAATATTTGAAAAAATTTCCTGACGGAGACTATGTGGATGCTGTTCAGGTTGCCAAAGACGCACTCTTTTTTGAAGTTTCTGATTTAAATACAACAGCAAAACTGGCAGAATTTGACAAGCTTATTCAAGAGTATCAAAACGATACTATAGGCAAACGTGCACTGTATGAAAAAGCAAAATTACTTTTAAAAGAGGGAAAATACAAAGAGGTGCTCTCTTTAAAAAAATCCCTGGAATCTCTGGATGGGACAGAGTATAAAGATATCCAAAAAATTATACAGGATGCTGCTATCGGAGAGATGAAACAGTCTCTGCGTAAGAAAAACTGTAAACAGGTTTTAATCATATCAAATGAATATAACATTACGCTTTCGGATAAATGGGATGACGGTATATATGAATGTGCGATGAAAGGCGGAGATTTTCAGCTTTCAAAAAGTATAGCACGTAAAAATTTAAAGTCCAAAGATTTGGATAAGCGAAAAAAATGGCTTTTTCGCTACATAAAAGTTGATTTTGCTACGGGAAATTACAGTGATGTACTGGATGCAGCCAAAGATTTAATTACTTTGATAGAAGATGACAAAAATTCAAAATACAAAGAGGTTTACAGATATCTGTTTGATACATATGAAAGATTAGAGCAAAAAGAGAAGATGATTGATGCAATGGCAAAAATCGAAGAAATCTTTGGCCTCGACTATAAAGATATAGAACGTTATGTTGCAATGGTAACACTCGGAAACGAACGACATGATGACAATTTGATAATAAAATATGCAAAAAAAGTAATGCAGATACAGAACAAATCAAATTCCTATGCGCAGAGTCCTTATGTGGAATTTGCACTGTACCAGGCATATATGGATAAAAAAGAGTACAACAAGGCTTTGGAAGTTATAAAATCATTGGATAAACTGGGACTAAAGCCTACATTACGTGCGCGGCAAAAATATCTTTTAGGCAGTGTACTTGATAAATTATGGAGAGATGATGCTGCGAAAAAAGCATATAAGGAAGCAATAGCCGCTGACCCAAAATCTTCCTGGGCCAAACTGGCAAAAAGTGCATTGGAACTTTAAATTAAAGTTCCAAACAGTCACTGATGCTGTAGAGACCGGCTTCTTTGTCTGCAAGCCATTTTCCGGCACGAAGGGCACCTTTGGAAAAAGTATTTCTTGAAGTTGCTGTATGGTTGAGTTCTATAAATTCTCCGTCATTGTAAAAGCCGACAGTATGACGTCCTACGATGTCACCGCCACGCAGAGCCATAACTGCTATTTCATCTTTGCTTCTTTCGCCGATGTTCCCGTCTCTGCCGCTGATGCGTACTTTGTCAAGATCCAATCCTCTTGCGGCTGCTGCTGACTGGCTGAGTGTCAATGCCGTACCGCTTGGGGCATCTTTTTTGTGTCTGTGATGCATTTCTACAATTTCTATATCAAAGCCTTCAAGGGCTGCTGAAGCCTGATAAACAAGTTTGTTCAGAAGTGCTACACCCAGGGACATATTTGTGGCATAAAGCACTGGCATTCGCTCACTTGCCTCTTTTAAAAGATTGAGTTGATGTGTATTGAGTCCTGTTGTTCCGATGACTAACGGTTTGGGAGTTTTCATTGCCTCTTCGAGAAGTATCTCACAGGCATCCGGTAGTGAGAAATCTATAATAATATCAGCCGCATGCAAAAATGCCTGCATATCAGAAGTAACCAGAACTGAAGGATCTATGGAAAAATCAAGTGAATTTCTGACAAATACTGTACTCAAACTCATTGCATCTGTTGTTTTTAAATCTTCTATTAAAAGTCTGCCAACTCTACCGCTCGCACCGAATACGCCTACTTTTATCATAATATATCCTCATTTTTTTTCTTATAATAGCAAAATATTACTCAAATACTACTTTCTTTTTCATATACTCATTGTAATACTTTTGCGCTTTGAGTATATTGAGCAGGAGCAGCAGGGACGAAAAGAAAAAGAGTATAGCAGCGGGTATTAAAAAAATACGCGAATAAGCCGTAAAAAGAAAAAGAAAAAAGGAAAGATAGTACAAATTGATCTGATACTGCATCTTTTTTTTTGGTATTACATTGCCCATTTCCGCATCAAAAACCATATTTGAACTTAAATGAAACCAGGTCAAAAAAGGGATGATTTTATAAAGCATTGCATTGATTAAGGCATATACAGCGCCAAAGAGAGTAAAAAAACCAATAGCAAAAGAAAGGTTTACATGTAAAATATTTGCACCTGTAAAAAGGAGAGACGCAAGAACAGCATTGCCCATGGCAAAATACCAAAGCTGGATGCTGGCATCTTTTCTTGCCCGTTTTCTTTTTCGTAAAATTTGTATACTCAACAGAGCAAAAATGATGACTGGTACGCAAAGCAGTATCTGTGTTAAAGTGAGAAGCAGCATTTTTTCTTGAAGTTGTGCATATGCAAATAAAAGTAAAAATACAAGTTGTGCAGGATAGAGTCTTTTTTGTAAAAATATCGGAAACTCTTTTGCAACAAAAAACATAGGAATAATTTTATATGATACGGAGACTATAAGTAAAAAGACCCAGCCAAAAAGCATAAAAGCAATATGAGTGTTTCCATAACGCAATGTGTCAACAAATCCAAAATGTCCAAGCAGTGCCAAAGCTCCAAACAGAGCTGCTGCAAAAAGAGCTATAAAAGAAGCTGCAAAATTTTGTACCAGCGTGTTTTTTTCCTGGCTGAGCAAAACTGTTTTAAAAGAGAGTATTGCAAAATAGAAAAATGTTCCGCTCAGCAATGTTCCTGCAAGATAGAGCAAGAGTGGCGTATTTGTGAGAAATCCAACAACAAAACTCAGAATTCCGGCATTTAAAGCAATGTGAACGATTGTTGCATTTTTTATGACATTTGTATAGGGTGTTGCCAGCATAACAGGCAACATTTGAAAGAGTGAGCCGAACATGACATGTGTGATAAAACCCAGAGTCAGCAGATGTGTCAAAGCAATAACTTCATAATCAAACCGTGAACCTATAGAAAATCCGTAGATTGCAATGGCTACTGAAAGAAGTATAAGATAAAAGGCACCACTGAGATAAAATTTTATTGGAATTGCATAAGGGGGTGCCTGTTCAAGACTCAGACCTTGAAACATTATTTATAAATCCTCATTTCAAATTCATTTGCATCCTCTTTGGTGATTTCATACTCTAAACCCAAAGCCAGGATGTTTTGAAAAAGCATTTGAGGGTTCATGCGATGTCGAAATATCAGCACTTCATCATCCTGTAAAATATTAAGAGCATTGATGGCCTCTACCAGAGGATAGGGCGCTTCAAGCTCACTGACATCCAGAATAATCTCTTTTTTAGTTTTCATAGTTTTGCAGTTTTTGAACGATTTCTTCTGCATTTTCTGCCAGGGCACTGTTCATCATGGTATAGAGCATCTGCTCTTCTTTGAGATTGTGCTGTTGCAGGAGAATATTCATGGATTCTCCAAGAGAAAAAGCTCTTTCTTTGTCTTTGGCATTATAGGCTTCATCCATTTTTTCAAAGAGTGATTTTGCCTGTGCATGCTCCATTCGCATAACATTTGTCGGTCCCATACTTCCCATCCCTGATTTTTCTTCAAGCATAGGAAAAAGATACTCCTCTTCCATTGTGAAATGCAGGAGAGTTTCATTTTTAAAGGCTGAATATTTGGAAAGAGCTTCGTCAAACTCTCCGCTTTCAAGAAAATCTTCTGCCTGCGTCAAAAGATGATCACACTCTCTGTGTTTACTTGTCATAAAATCTTTTATAGTCATATCGGTACTCCTAATTTAGTAATTCATCGACATATGAAATGGCAGAAATCGCAGCAACAGCGCCGTCTCCGGCTGCTGAAACAACCTGTTTCGGTGCTTCTATCCGTATGTCACCCGCAGCGAACAGTCCAGGAACAGAAGTTTTCATGCTTAAGGTTACAATAACCTGTCCCTGCTCATTCACATCACACAGATAAGTTCCGTCTTCTTGGATAAGTGTCTGATTATTGACATTGTTCCCCACAAACACAAAAACACCGGGAACCTGTATATCTTTTATATTTCCATCTTTGTCTTTGACTTTCAATCCGTTTACTCCGCTTGCATCGCCATAAACTTCATCAGGAACAGAGTTGAGTACAAGTTCTATTTTTTCATTTTCTTTGACTCTTTTTACTGTATTTGGTGCTGCACGAAAGCTGTCGCGTCTGTGAACAAGATAGACTTTTGTGCATATTTTTGCAAGGTATAAGGCTTCTTCAAGAGCAGTGTCTCCGCCTCCTATCACTGCCACTTCTTTTCCTTTGTAAAAAAATCCGTCACAGGTTGCACAGGTACTGACCCCTTTGCCAAAAAATTCGTCTTCTCCCCTGAAACCTGCACGGCGGGGAGAGGAACCGGTACAAACAATAACACTGTGTGCCTCAATGCTTGTTCCGTCTGATTTGAGTACATGAAAGAGATCGCCATCTTTTGTTATACGGTTTACTTCTGCCATATCATGTTTGAGTCCAAATCTTTGACACTGCTCGGGCCATGGCATCATCAGATCCATTCCGGTTATCTCACCTGTTACACCCGGATAGTTTTCTATTTCGGAACTCTGTGTAATCTGCCCGCCAGGCATACCTTTTTCAAACATTGTAACATTTTCAAGTCCGCCGCGTGTAGTGTATAGTCCTGCAGTAAGACCCGCCGGTCCCCCACCTATAATTGCACAGTCTAAAGTCATGATTTTATCTCCTCTAATTGGTCTAAATTGTCAAGCTTACGTATCATACTATTTTGCTTATAAAGGGAATCTTTTATTCTCTTTATGAAAAAAATAGATGGTGAGTTGTAGATATTGAAGCGCTGTATGAATTTTAAAGATGTGTTGGTCCCACTTCTTAAAAAAGTAGTTGTTTTTGTGTTTTCCCGGACCCTGTTATAGTAGTCAATGGCAAGTATCGGCAGGTTTAAATCTAAATTTGCAAGTCTGTTCATTGTGTGTTTATCTCTTGAAGAATAAAAAATGACGATATACTCTTCACTTACTGGCGTGAAAACATCATTTTTTTCATAATAAACGAACTCTTTAAAATTAATAAACTTATACTCTGAAAATTTGTAGTTGAAATAGGCAAAAGCACCTGCTATCAT
Organism: Sulfurimonas sp. ST-27; assembly: GCF_048081595.1. GTDB lineage: Bacteria > Campylobacterota > Campylobacteria > Campylobacterales > Sulfurimonadaceae > Sulfurimonas > Sulfurimonas hydrogeniphila. Next base: position 1,888,819 of record NZ_CP182226.1, on the reverse strand, counting down.
TGCAGCACCAAAGAAAGATGCTAGAAGAGTGGAAAGAGAAAAGAGGCTTTTGCCTCCCTTTCCGGCCACTTTTGAAGTCCTTGAAATTACGCTAAAAGAGCGTCAAGTTTTTCTGCAAGAGCCTGTTTTGACTGTGCGCCTACGATTTGGTCTACCATTTCACCGTTTTTGAAAAACATAATAGTAGGGATTGAACGAATACCGAATTTTACAGCAATATCCTGCTCTTCATCAGTATTGACTTTACAGATCTTAGCTTTTCCGTCATAATCTTCCGCCAATTCTTCAATAACAGGAGCAATCATACGACACGGCCCACACCATGGCGCCCAAAAGTCTACCAGAGATACACCCTCTGCAAGAGTTGCTTCAAAATTTGCACCAGTTAGTTCTATATATTTACCCATTAGTAAATCCTTTTTATTTTGTTTGTTATAAAAGTATTATACAAGTGCTATCATTAATCCAAACTTTAAATTTAGTTATAGCAATAATTTGTATAATTCTCTATAATGAACTACATGTAAAGGAAAAAAGTTTTGAAGTTAGAAATTACAGCTGGAAAAATTGATGTACGACCTCCTGTGGCAAAGCCTCATCCGGGTTTTTTTAATGAAGTGGGAGAAGAAAGGTTTAGAAAACTGGTGTTTGAGCATTATGAATCCATCAAGAGCAGTGATATTGCTTTTTTATTTCCTGTATTTGATGATGATGATTTTGCAGAGGCACAAAAACATGCAGCTGATTTTTTGATAGAAATTTCAGGTGGTCCTGATTATTTTACACAAAGCAGGGGAGAGCATCAAATGGTTGGGCGTCATGCACCCTTCCGCATAGATGAAAATGCGCGAAGAGTCTGGCTGAAACTTTACATTCCGCTTTTGAATGCGCTTGCAGAAGAAGGTATTTCTCCCAGGTATATAGAATCTTTTTGGAACTATTTGGATCTTTTTTCTATGTGGGTGGTGAATACGAAGAACTAAAACTGTAAAAACCTTCGCTCTCTGTTTATAAAGTAAGCACACTCTGAATAGCCGATATCTTTGGCAAGCTGTGTGACTTCTTTGTCAAACATAGCCACCTGTTCGGGTTTGTGGGCGTCAGAACTGAAAGTGATAGGTATATTGAGTTTATATGCCTCTTCGAGGAGTTCTTTTGAGGGATAAGCCTCACCGACAGGCTTTCTGTAGCCGGCTGCATTGATTTCCAACACCATGTCGGCATTTTTTATGGCATGCAAAGCATTTTTTGCTATCTCTTTGATGTCTTGCGTCGGCATAAATTTAAATACTTTTATAAGGTCCAGATGTCCGACAATGTCAAATAGTCTACTGTTGGCCATAGCCTCGACAGCATTGAAATATTTCTGCCATATCAGATTGATATCTTCATTTTGGTACTCTCCTATAAACTCCGGATTGTCAAAACCCCATTCGTCTATAAAATGTACAGAACCAATGAGGTAGTCAACATCGGCAGTGAGCACTCTTTTGTCCATATGCCCCTCAAGGTAGTCAACTTCATAGCCAAGCAAAACAGTAATCGTATCAGCATACTTTTTCTTTGCATCGAGAATGTCTTTTTCATATTTTTGCATCTCTGAGAAAGACATTCTGTATTTTGGATCAAAGTCCATAGGCGCATGGTCGGAAAAGCCAAATATTTTCGTATTGTTCCTGATGGCAGCATTGATATACTTGTCTATTGTGCCCTGGGCATGGTTACACAATGGTGTATGGTTATGGAGGTCTACTTTCATATTTGTTCTCGTATTATATAATTTATGCTATTATAGTGTGAATTAATAAATTATTCAATTACGGAGACTGTTTATGACGCAAGAAGAACTGGACGCCTTAATGAGCGGTGGTGTGGATATGGATGATATGTCTGAAGAGGATGAGCATACCCAAGATGATGAAAATTCGCAGGACAAGGAAGATGAATCTTCCAAAGACCCGATAACAGCAGGCATTGAAGCAGCCGAACTTCCGCTTCCTGCGACAAATGAAAACAAAATGGTGCATCAGCTTGACGATGTTACCAAAGAGAGTGAAGAAAAAGCGAGTGAGATTTTTGATATTATTGACAATATCAGCAGCAATTTGATGGAAAAAGAAGAAAGTCTCAATACAGTAAGTGAAATTCTTCATTCAAATATAGAATTGTTTACAAAATTGTGTGAAAAATTCCCTGATGTGCAAACCTTCCAAACACAGCTGGAAAAAAATGAAACAGCTCTGAATGAAATCAACGGTGTCATAGAAGTTTTGCAAGAGAGCGGAGATGCTATCATGAGTGTTATGGATATCATGCAGTACCAGGATATTCACAGACAAAAAATTGAGCGGGTTATCAATGTCATGCGTGCATTGTCAAAGTATATGAATACGCTCTTTGAGGGTAAAATTGATGATGACAAACGTGTCTCTTCCGCCACACACATTGCGGGAGACACGCACAACGAGCTGGCTTCTACAGATGATATAGAAGCGCTTTTGGAACAGTTTTCAAAACAATGAATAAAGTAGAATTGCTTTCCCCTGCAGGAACCCTGGAAAAATTAAAAATTGCACTAGATTTTGGTGCAGATGCCGTATATGGCGGAGTCAGTCATTTCTCACTGCGCATTCGCTCCGGAAAAGAGTTTAGTTTTGAAGATTTTGAAGAGGGTATCAAATATGCTCATGAACGCGGAAAAAAAGTTTATGCAACCATAAACGGATTTCCATTTAATTCCCAGCTTGATTTACTGAAAAAACATATTGTAAAAATGGGTGAACTGGGGCCCGATGCTTTCATCGTAGCGACACCGGGTGTGTTGAAACTGTGCCATGATCTGGTGCCCGATATGCCTCTGCATCTCTCAACACAGGCAAATGTTATGAATGTGCTTGATGCACAGATTTACCATGAAATGGGTGCGACACGCATTATTACTGCACGAGAAATTTCTCTGCGTGACTTAAAAGAGATTAAAGCGGCTTTGCCTGATTTGGAACTAGAAGTTTTTGTGCACGGTTCTATGTGCTTTGCCTACAGCGGGCGCTGTCTGATCTCAACCCTGCAAAGCGGGCGTGTGCCAAATCGCGGAAGCTGTGCCAATGACTGCAGATTTCCTTATGAAATATATGCGGCAAATCCGGAAACAGGTACGCTTTTTAAGCTTGAAGAAGAGGCGGGTATCGGTACCTATATTATGAATTCAAAAGATTTGAATTTGGCCTCGCATATAAAAGAGATTTTAGACAGTGGTGCTGTGGATTCCATCAAAATTGAAGGGCGTACAAAAACTGCCTATTATGCGGCCACTACAGCAAAAGCATACAGAATGGCAATAGATGACTACTATGCCGGAAAAATGGACAGTGCACGCTATCAGTATGAACTGCACTCTTTGCAAAATCGCGGATACACAGATGCCTATCTTGTCTCACGGCCGTTTGAAAAGCATGACACACAGAGCCTGGACTTCACCATGCAGCTTGGCACGCATCAGGTCAGCGGTGTTGTCAATGCCGAGGGCACACATTTTTTATGTAAATACAAAACATTTCCCGGTGATGAGATGGAAGTCGTTTTTCCTTTGGGCAGTGAAGTGGAAAAGGTTGATAACGATATAGGCTCGACATATGAAAGAGACGGGAAATTTTTTATGAAACTCAAACAGCTTAAAGCACAAAACGGAAAAATCTGGGAAGAAATTCACAGCGGCAATGTCAACCCTATAGAGTTGCCGACAAAATTTCCGCCCTATACATTCTTTAGAATACCGGCGAGTGCAGATATGAATACAGCTCCAAAAAAGTAATGCAGAGTGTTAAAATTAAAAGAAAGGTAAAATAATATGAAATTTGTATCTATAGTAATAGGCTCAAAAAGTGATTATGAAGTAATGAGATCGTGTTCTGACACATTAGAGGCATTTGGAGTCAGTTATGAGATGGTTATCTCATCAGCGCATCGTTCCCCTGAGCGTACAAAAGAGTACATAGAAGAAGCTGAAAAGAAAGGTGCGCAGGTCTTTATAGCTGCAGCAGGCATGGCTGCCCATCTTGCAGGTGTATTAAGTTCAAAAACCATCAAACCTATAATAGGCGTACCGATGTCAGCATCTGCACTGGCAGGCATAGATGCACTGCTCTCAACTGTGCAAATGCCTGCAGGTATGCCTGTTGCTACTGTTGCCATAGGCAAGGCAGGGGCTATTAATTCGGCATATCTGGCTATGCAGATACTGGCGCTTGACAATGAAGAACTCAGTATAAAACTCAAAGAAGATCGTATTGCAAAAGCAAAAAAAGTAGAGATGGATTCTTTAGAGATAGAAACTATTATAAAATAGCTACACAAAAGAGAGGTTTGGCAATGAAGTGGATGAGTGATGAGGAATACAGTCAACTGACGGGATTGGATATAACTTCTATTGAAGATTTGATTGAGAGGGGCAAATTAAGTGTAAAAATTGAAGACGGCATTCGTTACATTGATCCGTCAAAAGGTGCGACAGAAGCCGTTGTGCCTGCCAAACTTAAGGAACTTGCGAAAAAAAACACCCATGAAATGCTTGTTCAGCCTGAGTTCGTTGAAAAAACCATCGGGACTATCATCAATCTGCATGAAAAAGTTTTGGATGCAAAAGATGAAACACTCGAAGCCGTCCGGGTGGAAAATGAGTTTTTACGTGAAGCATTGGCTTCTTTGCAGGAACTCTATGATGAAGACAGAAAAACCATACATACTCTGCAAGAACAGCTCAAACTCTCACAGCAGGAAGTTGAATTTATGCGCCGCAAATATAAACTTATGTGGAACAAGGCTATTGATGAACATACTGGAAAAGCATGACCATAGATAATGAATGTGTCGGATGTATCATCAACCAAAGTGTGAAAGTCGCTGATGCAATTGGTGCAGATAAAACTTTAAAAAACAGACTCAGAACAATTGTGGAAAGCATGAGTAAAGATTTTTCTTTTTCAAAAACTCCTCCTGAAATTGCTGCAGATGTGTATGAAAAAATGTCAGAGATTGCAGATAAAAAAGACCTGTATGATGAGGTCAAAGAACTCTCAACAAAAAAAGCCCTGTCCTTTATTCCGTTTTTAAAAGAAAAACTCTTTACATGTAATGACAAACTTTTGACAGCCACAAAAATTGCTGTAGCAGGCAATGTTATAGATTTGGCTGCTCAGGTAGAATTTGATTTGCAGGAAGAACTTGAGAAAATCTTTCATACAGAATTTTCTCATAATGATTTTGAAGCGTTTGCAAAAGTATTGCAAACTGCAAAAAACATTGTAATTCTTGGCGATAATGTCGGCGAACATATTTTTGACTATTTGTTTATAGAGACTTTACAGGAACTCTATCCAAAACTTACATGTACTTATATGGTACGGGGTAATCCTATAATCAATGACGTTACATGTAAAGAAGCAAAAGAAGCCGGCTTTGAGAAACTCTGCAATCTGGTTGACAGCGGTGTCAATACTCCGGGATTTGTTTATGAACGTGCTGCAAAAGAGGCACAAAAGCTTTTTGATGAAGCGGACTTGGTGATAAGCAAGGGCATGGGAAATTATGAATGTCTCAGTCCAAGCCACAGAGATAATATCTGTTTTTTGCTCAAAGTAAAATGCAATGTTGTTGCCAACTCATTAGGCAAAGAAGTCGGTGATATAGTTTGTAAACTTGTATAAGGAATCAAAATGTTAAAAAAACTGACGATAGGTATGCTGTTAGTTAGTTCAGCGGTATTTGCAAAAGTAAGTTATGAATATGCCATAAATATTGTTGGTATGAGTATGGATTATAAAGAGTCCGAAAATGGAGTTTTTTTGGATAGTGAAGAATCAGATTTTGCAGATTTAAAAGGTCTAGAAATTCAATATAAATATATAAAGCAAACAGAAACTTCACAAGATTTTGATACGGTATCAATAAATATCATGGCTGTAGGTGGCAATACAGAATACAAGGGTGCATACATTGGTTCTAACCTTGGATATGGAAGTTTAGTAAGTATAACTTCAAATCAAATTTATGATATGGAAATAGATTTTGCACACACATATGAAGATAGATCTTCCTTTACAACTACTATCTCTCTAGGTGTTGGGTACAGATTTTGGCGCAGGAAGCTGTCAGCTCAACAAATAGAAGACTATACATGGTTTTCTCTTCGACCAAGTGTTTCATTTTCTTATATGTATTATGATTTGAGAATTGCCCCGAAATTTGAGTTTCAATATGGGTTAGGACCTAGAATGAGTGCTACAGGTATTAGTGATGATTTTAAGCTAGGTTCTGCAAATATTATGGAGTTTACACTGCCTATAAAATATGCAATTACACAAAAATTTTCTTTATATGCTGCATATACATATCAGTATCAAAAAATAGAGGAATCTAATGTTGTATATGATAATACAGGTACAGGGTATTTGGAACCGGAAAGTAAAGTATATAACGAATACATTAAATTTGGAATTGTTTTTAAATACTAAAAAAGTCTCTTTGGCTATAATAGCAAAAACAAATTGAAGGCAAAAAATGATTACTTTTAGCGAAATGTTACTCAAATTACAAGAATTCTGGATGAAACAGGGGTGCAATATTGTACAGCCTTATGATATTCCTGCCGGAGCAGGAACTTTTCACCCTGCTACATTTTTGCGCTCACTTGATTCTACGCCCTGGGCAACAGCGTATGTCGCTCCCTCTCGCCGCCCGACAGACGGAAGATACGGAGAAAATCCCAACCGTCTTGGTTCCTATTACCAGTTTCAGGCACTTATAAAACCTTCACCGGATAATATTCAAGAGTTGTATCTGCAGTCTTTAGAGTATTTGGGACTTGATGTTGCAAAACATGATATTCGTTTTATAGAAGACAACTGGGAATCTCCGACGCTCGGTGCGTGGGGGCTTGGCTGGGAAGTATGGCTCAATGGTATGGAAGTGACACAGTTTACCTATTTTCAACAGGTCGGCGGGATTGAGTGCGATCCGGTTGCAGTTGAAATCACATACGGAACGGAGCGTCTGGCAATGTACTTGCAAGGGGTTGATACGGTCTTTGACATCGTGTGGAATATTGCACCAGACGGCAGTAAAACGCTCTATAAAGATGTACACAAAGAGAGTGAAATAGAGTTTTCGAAATACAACTTTGAAGTAGCCGATACAGAAATGCTTTTTGCTGATTTTAACGCCAAAAGCAAAGAGTGTTTACGCACACTTGAGGCCGGTTTGCCTTTACCTGCCTATGATTTATGTATGATGGCATCAAATACGTTTAATGTTTTAGACGCAAGAAAAGCAATTTCACAAACAGAAAGACAAAACTATATTTTAAAAATTCGAGAACTTTCAAAAGGGTGCGCAGAACTCTATAAAGAACAGGAAGAGGAACGTATTAAAAGAGTAAATACTTAATTTTATTTCAATTTGTCATATTTTATAAAAGTTTTTTTCTTTTTCTTTATAATTTAGTTTGAAAAGGGAAATTATGAATTTATCAAAGGATGAAGAGGTAAAGTTTCGTAAGCTTGGAATTAATTCTGTTTTGGAACTTGCCTTGCTGGTGCCTCATACCTATGAAGATTACAGACTTCATGAAAAATTACTTCAACAAAAAGCACAGCTCATAGATGCGACGGTTGAGTCTGTCTATAAAGCCCCAAATTCTATTCAAATTACTTTTTTTGCACACAATCTCGGGCATACTGTCCAGGGAGTGCTTTTTCGCCCCAAACCTTACATGTTACATCAGTTTAAAGTAGGAGAGAGGGATTGTTATTACGGTGTTATAGACTGCAAGCAGGGGCACTGCAGTATGAGTATGCCAAAAAAAGTCTCTAAAGTGGGGATGATTACTCCAAAATATAAAACGGTACTCAGAAGCGATGTTATGCAACGGCTTGTACAGAATTGTCTTACAAAAGAAAACCTGTTACATGTAAAGCTGCGTGAAGATATTGCCGAGGAGCTGTTAGCACTCCATTTTCCAACAGATGAATTTTTACAAAATAAAGAGTACAGTGAAAAAACACGCAAAGCATTAAAATACACGGAACTTTTTTCCTATATGCAGATGTTAGCTGGAAAAAGGCGTTATTTTGAATCACTCTCTTCACAGGCACAAGAGTATACGCCATGGAGTAAAACGCTCCCTTTTGTGCTGACAGAAGAGCAGTTGAGAGCTATAGAAGATATTTATCAGGATTTGAAAAAAGATGTAGCGGCAAAACGGATGGTTGTCGGGGATGTGGGGAGCGGTAAAACAATGGTGATTCTGGCAGCTGCCTATATGAATATGCCAAACCGATCTGTCTTAATGGCTCCGACAACGATTTTGGCAAATCAGCTCTTTGAAGAGGCACAAAAATATCTTCCTCAACTTAAAGCTGCACTTGTAACAAATAAAACAAAAAAAACAGACTTGAGTCCTTATGACTTTATCATAGGAACGCATGCGCTTCTGTATCGAGAATTGCCGCAGGCTTCACTGATTATGGTGGATGAACAGCATCGTTTTGGAACTCTGCAAAGAAATATGCTTGAAAAATTGGTGACAGAACAGGCGTTAAAACCGCATTTTATACAGTTTTCAGCCACTCCGATTCCAAGAACACAGGCGATGATCGAGAGTGCGCATATAGATGTCAGTCTCATTACTACTACGCCTTTTACAAAAGATATTTGTTCAAAAGTCATTCACAGAAATGATTTTCAAGCATTGCTCTTACATGTAAAGGCGGAAATTGCAAAAAACAATCAGGTTTTACTTGTCTACCCTTTGGTGGAGCAGAGTGAAGCTTTTGATTATCAGAGTATAGACGAGGCACGGGGCTACTGGGAGAAAAATTTTAAGAATGTTTATGTGACTCATGGAAAAGACAAAGACAAAGAGCAGGTACTGCTTGATTTTAGAGAAAAAGGCGACATATTGATAGCGACTACAGTTGTAGAAGTGGGTATATCTTTGCCTCGTCTGAGTACGGTAGTAATAGTTGGAGCAGAGCGTTTGGGGCTTTCAACGTTGCATCAGCTTCGTGGAAGGGTGAGCCGTACCGGTTTAAAAGGCTACTGCTTTTTATATACAAACAAAAAAAAGTCTGAGCGTTTAGATGAATTTATACATACCAAAAGCGGATTTGATATAGCAAATTTGGATTTGAAGTTTCGAAAGAGTGGTGATCTGCTCAAAGGAATTGTACAAAGCGGGAGCCGGTTTAAATGGGTGGATTTTGCGCAAGATGAAGAAATAGTTAAAATGGTAAAAAAAGATTTAAAAGCTGTTTCTAAACCTAAGTGTTAACCTGGGTCTTAGTCTTTAAAGACACAAAGCCCGCACTGAAATACGGGTTCCTAAAACCCCTGGAACCGGTACTTCAGTGCCGGCTGTAACAACTTCTTTGTTATTCAAAGCCCGCGCTTGAAAGTACGGGTTTCGGGTTTAATAGAGCCCGAATTTTTTGTTCCCCATTTTAAAAAGAACACGTGTTTTGTTTTCATTGTCTAAAAAGATTTCAAATGTTTTATCACTGTTTTTAAGATCTTCTAAAACATCTTCGACTTCACGAGGCTTGTAGAGTTCAAGTTCTACCGGAATGATTTCATCTTCCATTGCTTCTGCAGCAGCTTTTACATCGACTTCTTCCGCTTTGACTTCATTTAAACCGACTTTTTGATGGTCTGTTACTTTGTCATGGAGACGACGAAGTGATTTTTGTGCTCTGTTGGTTGCAAGGTCAATAGCAGCATAGGCATCCTCATCATTTTGCTTGATTACTATAGTATTTTTATGTGCAAGATTGATGACAAACTCAACAATAGCGTGTTCTTTGCCCTTTTTTGTCTGTGTAGAGACAACAACATTTACCGAAATAATATCTAAATTAAATTTTTTTAGTGTTTCGATAGAAGCTGAAATATGCTCTTTTAAAGCATCAGTAAGTTCTACATTTCTTCCTGTCATGCTGATATTCATGATTAAATCCTTTTTTATTCTATTGGAAAAAAATTATACCATTAAAAAGTTTAATAAAAAGTACGAATCTATAATTTTTGCAGAGTTCTTTTGAAATATCTGACAGGTTCACTGGCAACTGTTGTATCATTTACATCTACAGTTACATCCATAAGGACAGAACCGTTTTGTTCGGGTGTGGTAACAGTTGTATAGAGTATGCCTCTGTTGGCAGCAGGTATAGCATTGCAAACAGCTTGTGCTTCATTGACTAAAGGTGTATTTGGATCATCATAATATATGTATTGTAGTTTGATTGTTATATTGTAAAGTGTGTCTTGCGTGAATGTTGTATCTAAATCAGTACAAGGTGGAGTTTGCGAAATCCGCAAAAGTGCATATTCTGCTGCACTGTGCGCAAGAAGTACAGACTGCTCATACAGATAGACATCTGTCGTGCGTTTGGTTGTTTGGGAAGTAAGAGAAATGGCTAAAGCCATTATGGTTGCAATAATGACAATAACGGCAATCGCCATAATCATGGCAATACCTGAACGCTTCCCTTTTAAAATACTGTTTTTTCTTTGCATAAAGAGTACTCCTCTGCCAAGTCTGTTTTCGTGCATACCTGAATCTTCATAATAGAACCTATAGCGGTAAATCGGAAGGTACTGACATTTTGCATAAGTAATGATTTGTGGAGGCTGTCATTGTTGTCATCATATTGTTCTCCCTGCCATGGCTGATAATTGTGATATAGATATAAATTACCCATTTTTGTAGTTGAATTATAGTCTTCCATAGCTACGGCATAGGCAGTCCATGCTAATTTGTAATACTCGTAAATATCGACACCGCTGAAGTCTGTACCTGTAGAAGATGTAAACTGTGTCGGTTGTCCGGCTACACTTTGGACAGGGTGCATAGCACCTTTTTGGGCATTTATTATCGTTGTATTTGTATCCCATCCATAGCCGGTACGGATGTCACTGTCTGCCCCTGTAAAGAAGATGGCGCTGTCATTTATTCCTGCAGTACCACTTGAGAGTATAGCAATTAAAGTATTTGTTTTTGTGGTATTAGTTTCCGGAGATACCAATGTATTGCTGTTTCCTGCATCCAGATCTATAATGCCACTCCAATTAGGAAGATGGATTGCAGTGGTATCCGAAATACCGCGAAAGCCGTCCGTATCACTGCCAATCCATTCTAACACTGCATAGGTTTTTGAATTATTTACGTCTCCGATCGGATCAAAATTTTTATTTGCTTCTCTGGCAATCACAGAATCCTTTATGCGACCTTCGAGCCGTTTTGCTATGAGTTCAACCGCAGCTTCACTGTTTGACTGGAGTTCATGATTTATTTTTGAAAATATAAAACTGTTATAGGCCTGTGCCAAAAATTCCACGCCGAATTTTCCTATAATTCCCATAATGACAATGACAAATACTAATTCAAGCATAGTAAAAGCAAAACGATTTTTCATTAATAGGACCTTTTATAGTAGTCTATGCCGCCGATATTTGCAACATAGGTAAATAAAGAAGTAACAACATTACCTTCTTCATCTTTAACTGTAATGGTTAATTTTTTCATATTAGGTCTTTGAATTCCGTCAAATACAGGGTTATAGCTGATGACAAGTGAAGAGTTAAAGTCTTGCTTGTACCCTTCCTGCCCCGGTGTTAAGTTTAAAAATATATTTCTGTATCCATGTGCTTTGTCTTCAACTGCATCAACGTCCGGGTTGGTATTGGAATGGGGTGCTGTTTGATTTAAATTGTTTAAACATTTTCTATGAAGCGGTTCCAGAATATGTCCGGGTTTTAATCGGTAGCGTTGACTGGATTGATTGTTTTCACATAAGCCGTCGAGGTTTATAACCTGACTGACAGTTGTACTTGCGTTTTCATCTATGGAAGCTTCGTCCCATTGGGCAGTTGTTGCTTCATTGAGTTCTGTTGCTGCTGCAAAAATGGCTTCTTGCAGCAGATTTGAATCAATTCCTTTTGAAATGGACTGATTCATCATTGGCAAAGAGATGACAGTAATTGCAATCACGACGATGGCAAAAATAAGCTCTATGAGCGTAAAAGCGCTTTTTTTTACCACATAAGTCTCCTGTTGGTATTATCAGAAGCATTTTTATTGGTTGTGGCATTTGTTTCATATATGCCGGCCCAGTTTGCATTAGGATTGACAAAGTCTACCTGAAACTCATTGGTTGCGGCATTGGCATTGTATTTGTTATAAATGAGCCAGCCTGAGGCATTGTTTTCCATTGTTGCCTTGTACGGATATCCGCTGCTTCCATTGTAGTGTACTCCAATATAGTCAGGATGATTTCCGTTGGCTTCTCTGGTAATACTTACATTGACACCATTCTTTTGCACTGTGGCTGTTTGTGCAGCCGTTCCTGCATCGCTAGTATGGTTGGTGTTGACAAACCAACGCGGATCGTCTGTTGATGTTGAACTGTTCCCGTCTTGAAGTAATGATTTGTTACATGTAGCTCCGTTGCAGAATACTTCATAGTATACAGAAACATTGCCGTCAGAACCTAAAACAGTCTGTCTCGGTGCATTTGTACGCCCGTAATAGTGCCTGACGGGTATTGTCGAATTTAAATCTTTAATCCCTCTTGTTGTCTTGCTGTTTATAAGGTCAGCATTAAAAGTACAATCAGCTACCGCATTTGTACAGTTGACCTGATACTTTATAAAGGTGAGTGTTGTCGGATTGACAGCAGTGTCTTTTTCTCTCACATAGTTCATATTTAAGCGTGTCTGCATAGTACCGTTTAAATTTTTAGGAAAATATGTTTGAGCAGTTTGAATGCGTATGTCATTAGACTGCAGTGCGGGATTTGTTTCTGTAAGATTGATATCCAATGCATTTATAATACTGCCACTCGAATTAATGTCATGAAAACGTATTCTGTAGGGAACATGATTCCCCTTTGAGTCATTCAAGTCTCTGTTGCTTGTAGAAATGTTTATATCCAAAGGTACTGCATAACATTGGTCTACAAAGTTTGAAAGGGTGACATTGTTTTCACCTAAAGCTGTAATGCTCCCGTTTAAATGGTAGGACATATTCTCATCCAGTGTATTGTTAATGTCTGCCATATAGATATACGGTGTGGTGCCTGGCACAGGAGTAAACAGCAAGCCGATAGTAGGAGTAACAGCTGTTCCTCCTGCAGTTGCATTGAGATCAAATCTGTAAGGGTGATAAAATACAAGCATATCCTGAAAATCTTGGGAATAGTCATTATTATGATGCACCGAAGATATGTTACAACCATTCTTGGAAGCAGAACTTTCATCTTCGACTGCAGATGAGTTTTGTATACAGTCCGCTCCTGTTTGAAAATACGGAGCTGTATGATGATCAAGATAGAGAGAATCAACCGCTGTCCATTTTGTATCAATAATATGAAGTTTGTATGATCCGACATTGTTCCATGTTGTGTTCGTTTCTGCAACACCATTGACAAAAGGATGTTCGAGTGTAATATTGCTTTCATCGTTACAAACAAGTGAAGAAGTTCCCTGCCATGTCATATTTGCATCAAGACTACTTGTGGTGTAACCGAGGACAGGTGTATTGTTAAGATGGTCCGTTGCATTCATGGTCAAGAGGTAATTGTACCCCGCAGCCAAGTGGGCAGTTTTTATATTACTGCCGTTATTGTCTATGATAAAGCTTTGCTGTAACGGATTTGAGTGATTATAGTCTGTAAATTTAAAAGAGTAGCTTTCCGGGCGAATGGCAAAGTTGTCTCTTGAACAGATGCTTTTCGTATTGTTGTTTTCATCTGTATAAATAATTCTAAAGGCCGCATTTTGAGAGGCTTTGGAAAAGACTGCTGCAGTACGCATTGCATCTTTATCAATACTGACGGTTGTATCATTAATATTAAAGTGTGTGCTTACAGGCGTGCCTATTACAATACTGTTGTCAGGATCTGTACAGGTTGCATTGGTATAATGAAAACCTGACATATTTACCATTGTAATATTGACATCCTGTGCCTTGCTGACAGCTTTTGATTTGTTTAAATCATTGGGATCCATTGATTCTAATAAAAAGTTCCCCACTCTGTTGACGACCTGTGTTGGAATATTAAAATAATAGTAAGGATCATCACTCTTTGTTTCTCCGGCTTGAACAATATTGAAAATATCTGGAACCGGTTCGTAGCCTGGAGTCGGCTGGCAAGGATCCATGTCACTTAATTTAGTGCTGTATGTCCCTAATCCAATACCGTCAACCGTCAAATCATAGCGAAACTCTATGTCAACCGGTACTTCTGAAAGAGTACTTTGATTCAGGTCTAAACTATAGTAGAGATAAAAATAATCCAAACTTCCAAAGCTACCAATAGGGATGTTCTTAACATAACTTTTGTCCGATGCAATATCTAAAATATTATCATCAATATTTGTCACAGTGGTATCTGTTTTAGCTATTTTTGTCGAGTTTAAATGATAAACGGCTTCTTCAAGGTTTAGTATATCTATGTTCAAGTTGTTAATAGTAGTGTCAGAATTTTCTCTGTTTCTGAAATAGACTTTAAGGTCAAGTGGTGTACTTTTGTTGAAAGTTCCATCAATAAGTGCAGGTTTGATACTTGGTGCTGTAGTATAGTATCCATTTTGTCCATAGGTGTAGTCATAACAGATATCAAGGGTATAAAGGTTTGTTGTGAAAACAAACATACTTGGGTAGTATGAATCTCCACTTGATGTAAAGCGTACTGTAGCACTGGTGTCTTTGTATCCTAGCAAGTCTGCTCCGGATGTACCGATATCTATATTTTGAATATCTATACCAAAATTGTTTGTTAAGCTTGGCTCTTTCTCAAATCCGCTGGTATGTGAGTACATGACATTGTTGGAGTTTCCAATTTGAGAGCCGTTAAAATAGAGTTCATCTCCAGTATAGGCTATATCCCCTTCCCCTGCAAAGAAAGAAAAAGTAGAGTTGATATCTCCTGCTTTCGGGGTTAAAAAACCGCTTAAATCTATGGTCTCTTCTCTGTTGTATGATGAAATGTTAGTATAGCCATCAAACACAGTAATGTTACGAAAGCTTTCACTGCTGTCTTTATATATAACAACAAGTGTCCATGCTCCAAAATAGCCCAAGGATGTATCTTTTCCTTCGCTAGCCTTGATATTTGCACCTGTCCACCAGCCGTTTATCTCACTCCCTTTTTTTCCAATGAGAGCATTGACGGTACTAAAGGTTGAATAGGTGTAGCCAACCCACTGTAAGGAATCAATCACTTCCGGATACAGCGGGAAAAGAGTGTTGTCCGGTGCTATAAGGTACATGGGCTGAGAGTTGAGATCTGCTCGAACTGTTTCTAGCGATTCATTTGTATATCCTTGGGCATAAAATCCTGCCCACACTACCTCTGCATTATCCGGAATACCGCTTATTTTTGCTTTTGAAGCATTGGTGAAACCATCTACCTCTTTAATGTAACTTAAAGTAGTGTCATTGTTTGGATCAGAGGTTTCCTTGCATTGACCATTACTGTCTTTTTCACACAGAACAGTGTTCCCGATGATTTTGACATTACCTCGAATATTTCTGGTGTCATCCGGATTTCTAATGGTAAAAGGACGACCATCTGAAGTCTCGTTTGTATCACTTTTGCATTGTGAAAGTTTTCCACTGTATGTCGTGCCGTCTTTTGTATATGTTGCCAATAAATCATAATCGTTACTGTTTAAAAAACTAAAGAGTGATTCAACATAAGCGCTTTTTGAATTGTTTGATATAAGTGTTTGTAAATCATATGTGACACCACTGTTAAAGGCTGTAAAAGTATTGAAAAAACTCAAATCACTTGTTTGTGAACATGTTTCACTGCCGTCACCATCTAAAACATCACAGTTTGAAAAAGCTGAAAAAAGCGAATCAGATGCCAGAACTACCTGTACATCAGATAAATTACCATTTGAAATATTTCTGATAGGAATAGTTGTTTTGCTGAGAACATTTATAAATCCAAAATTTAGTCCACTGACTGAGATACTGTCATAACAAATGTCATTGGCAATTCCATTAGTAACGATTGGAGTTGTGCCTTGTACAGTAATAGTAACTGTTGCAGTTCCCTCGTTCCATCCCAACCACCACCATCTCATAGTATATGTGAATGTATCAGTTCCCACATAGTTTGCATCTGGAGTATATGAAAAGTTGCCATTTGTATAAAAACTTGAAATTGTTCCATGGGACGGAGCTGTATATGAGGTGACCTGCTTGTATAATCCTGAATCATTTGTTAAAACATTTTCATTTAGAAGGGTGTTTTGATCCGTTGTAAAAGTATCATTAATTGCTTCGGCAAAGGCAAAAACAGGTAAAAAAATAAATAAAAGTATTACAGATTGTATTTTAAAATTTTTCATAATAACCCTTTTTGAAAGTAAAAGTAAAAAAAGTGCACCAAAAATCAGGGCTCACCCTCTCTCTTTGCTTAATCTTACTTAATTGTAGCACTTTTTTTCAAGATTATTCTGAAACAGCTGCAAAGGAGACTGATTTTGATAACTTTTTGATGTGAATTAATGTTTCACATGTCAGTATAAGCTCAAATTTAGTAAGCGTCTGATAATATTTCATTTCTTTTAAACAAATGGCCTGTTAGCTCAGTCGGTAGAGCAAGTGACTGAAAATCACTGTGTCCTTGGTTCGATTCCGAGACAGGCCACCACTTATTCAGATATATTTTCTTTAATCTCACGTATAAAATTTTTGAAGTCATCAATAGAATTTAAAAAATCATAGAGTTTTTTTATGTCAATTGTCGTATATTCATGGATAAGAAGATTTCGAAGTCCTATCATTGCAATATACTTTTGGCTATGAAATTTGTTTAGGTAGTCATTTTTACTAAGAATTTCTATGCATTCTTTATAATTTTCAGGCTTCCCCAGGTTAAAATAATTTGTCACTTTACAGCTGACATCTATCATTATTTGTATTGATTCAAAAAAACCATATCGAAGTTCCCATTCGTAACGTTTATTTGCCGCAATGTCTTCAACTTGCATCTCTTGTTTCAGTTCTTCTAATATTTTTATATTTTCTTCAAGCTGTTTGAGTTTTTGCAATATTTCCATTACTTATCCTTTTGCTAAATGCCAGGTTTTGCTCATCAAGTATATGCTTAAAATCAAGATAGTAATGGAGAGCATTTTCTTTGAAGAGATCATATTTTTTTTTATTATTCAGTATAAGAATCGTATGGTTTTTGTAAATATTATAGGCAAGAAGTGGTGATGTTTTATAAAGTTCATTAAATATTACAAAATCTATTTTATGATTTAGTTCCGTCTCAAGGCTTGCGATAATATCACCCATCTCAAATAAATTGAGTTCACGGCTTGTTTGCACTGCAATATCTATGTCACTCATGTTGTGCTGGGTATTTGTTGCATACGATCCAAAGAGTAATGCATTTTCGACAGTGTCATATCTTTGTAAAATATGCTTTATTTGATTTATATCCATCTTGTTGAACCTTTTATTTATTTATTATAACACATAAATTTTTTTAGTTTAATCCCTATTATATAACTTTTGGATAAAATAACATTCAATTTAATTTAATTAGGATATTTTCATATGAAATCAAAATTCTCTTTTGTATTTGCTCTCTCTTTTATCATTTTATTTGCTTCGTGTTCAAAAGAGGTGGAGGAATACAACAAGCCGGCTGTTTACTGGTATGGCAAAATTGTGGAGTCTATTTCATCCGGAAATATTGACAAAGCGGATGATTACTATTCCTCTTTACAGGGGGAACATATCGGGTCACCTCTTTTGCCTGAGGCAACCATGATTCTTGCAATTGCGCATATGCACAATGAAGAGTATCTGCTTACTGAACACTTTTTAAATGAATATGTCAGAAGATATGCAAATGCCAATGAGAGAGAATTCGCGGAATTTTTAAAGATTAAAGCAAAATATATGGCTCTTCCAAATCCAAGACGTGATCAAGGACTTATACTTGAGGCCATAAAAAATGCAAAAACATTCAAGCAAAATTATCCGCACTCTATGTACTACTCTTTGGTGGATACTATGCTGACAAATTTATATCTTGCTGATGCCTCTTTAAACAAGGAAATTGTCGATTTGTATACCAGGCTTGACAAGCCGGAATCGGCAGCATATTATCGCACCTTAAGAGTAGAACCATGGATAAAATGGGATGAAGTTGAGCGTGCAAAAATACCATGGTACAGAGAAATATTTGAAGGAGACGGTACATCCAGCTGGTATGCTTTTATGATTCCGGATACACAGAGTGTCGTCTCTAGAAATACAGTTAAATCAGACAATAATAAAACAAAATAATATAAGGAAACTATATTTATGAAATTAAGCAACTACGGAGAATTTCCTGCTGACATCCCGGTGATAGCAGAAGATGAACTTTTTTTATATCCTTTTATGATTTCACCGCTTTTTTTAAGTGATGAAAAAAATATTAAGGCGGCAACAAAGGCCATTGAAAACAATTCTTTGGTGATAGTCTGCCCGACTAAGCCAGGACATGAAGGTGAAAGAGAGTATGACGCACTGTATGACGCAGGTGTGGTAGGTTCAATTATGCGAAAGGTTTCGCTTCCTGACGGACGGGTCAAAGTACTTTTTCAAGGGCTTGCCCGTGCAAAATCTTTATATAAAGTTGCAGAAGATCCGCTTATAGCCCATGTAGACGTGATGCAGTCAACAGAGGTTGATTCTTTAAAAATTGATGCAATACTTGAAGTCGTGCGTGAAAAAGTGAGAGCTTTGGCTGCTGTAAGTAACTACTTCCCGCCTGACCTTTTGCGAACCATAGAAGAAAATCATGATCACAACCGTATCATTGACCTGATATGTTCAACAGTAAAACTCAAAAAAGAGCAGGCTTATAAGCTTTTTGTAGAAACTGATACAGAAAAAAGATTTTTGGATCTTATCGATCTGTTGATTGACGAGATAGAGGCAAACAAGCTTCAGCGCGAAATTCGTTCAAAAGTACATACACATATAGAAAAAGTCAACAAAGAGTACTTCTTAAAAGAGCAGCTCAAACAGATTCAAAAAGAACTTGGAACGGACACATCCCGAGAAGAAGAGATAGAAGAGTACAGAAAAAAGCTTGAAGCCAAAAAAGAAAAAATGGGAGAAGATGCCTACAAAGAGATAAGCAAACAGCTTGAACGATTTGCACGTATGCACCCGGATTCTTCGGATGCTTCTATGACGCAGACATATCTTGACTGGGCTTTGGATCTTCCTTTTGGCGATTTGGCAAAAAAACCGCTTCGCATAGAGAGTGTGGAAGAACAGCTCAACAAAGACCATTTTTCGCTAAAAAAACCAAAAGAGAGAATCGTAGAGTATTTTGCTGTAAAAGAACTGCTTGAACTTCGCGGTGTTTCAGCGAAAAAAAGTGCTGGAGCGATATTGTGTTTTTCGGGTCCTCCGGGTGTCGGAAAGACTTCTTTGGCAAACTCAATAGCAACAGCACTCAAACGTCCGCTTATCAGAATAGCACTGGGCGGTCTTGAAGATGTGAATGAATTGCGCGGACATCGCCGTACCTATGTTGGGGCTATGCCGGGACGTATAGCACAGGGGCTTATAGATGCGAAAAAAATGAATCCTGTGATAGTGCTTGATGAGATCGATAAAATTACCCGCTCACAAAGAGGGGACCCGACAGCGGCTCTTTTAGAGATTTTGGATCCTGAACAAAACAGCGAGTTTCGCGATTATTATCTGAATTTTGATTTGGATCTGAGCAATGTAATTTTTATAGCAACAGCAAATGATGTCGGGCGTATTCCTGCTCCTTTGCGTGACAGAATGGAATTTATCACCTTAAGTTCATATACACCGCAGGAAAAGTTTGAGATAGCCCGTCGTTATCTGTTGCCGCAGGAGATTAAAAAACACGGACTCAAAAAATCTGAACTCAGTATTTCAAAACCGGCGTTAAAAGAGCTGATACACAGTTATACACGTGAAGCAGGTGTGAGAAATTTACGCCGCCGTATAGCTGAAATGGCGAGAAAAGCAGCTATGGAACTGTTAAAACACAAAAATGTTGCAAAAGTATCAGTGACACTGAAAAACTTAAAACAGTTTTTTGATAAAAGTGTCTTTGAGATTGAAAAAACAGACAAAGTCCCTGTTATCGGTGTAGTCAACGGCCTGGCATGGACAGCAGTAGGCGGAGATGTTTTACGAATAGAGAGTATCCGCATCAAAGGCAAAGGCAATCTGCAGCTTACAGGCAGTCTGGGTGATGTTATGAAAGAGTCTGCAAGAATTGCCATGAGTGTTGTAAAAACACTTATAGACAAACGAAAGCTGAGAATTTCTCAAGACAATATTCCGCTGACCTTTAAAGAAAAAGAGGAGATTATAGAGGTTGATCCGAGTGAGGTTTACAAGCGGTATGATTTACATGTACATGTACCGGACGGTGCAACGCCAAAAGACGGACCGAGTGCGGGTATAGCCATGGTAACAGTTATATCTTCCATACTCGGTTCCTATAAAGTGCGCTCTGATGTCGCTATGACAGGAGAAGTTTCATTAACAGGGGATGTTTTGCCGATTGGCGGATTAAAAGAGAAGCTTATAGCTGCATATAAAGCCGATATGACTAAAGCTCTGATTCCTGCAAAAAATTATGAAAGAGATTTGGAAGATATTCCAAAAGAAGTAAGAGAAGCACTTGAGATTGTACCGGTCAAACGGGTAGAAGAGGTATTAAAACAGGTTCTTGTGTAGAACCTGAAAATCCAAATTTATAATTACATGTAACGATACGCCCTTTTTGAATGTTTGTTTATTTGTTATAATGTTTAAAAAGAGAAATATAATGCTGAGAATATATATAGACGGCGATGCCTTTCCCAACCTCTTAAAACCGATTATTTTTCGTCAAATAGAAAAGTACGGCATAAAAACCTGTGTGTTTGCAAATAAAAAAATCAATATTGGAAAATCAAAAAATATAGAGTATGTCATTGTAGATGCAGGTGCAGATGAGGCTGACAATAAAATTGTACAAAAAGTACATTCGGGGGATTTGGTTATCACTGCAGATATTCCCTTGGCGGACAGAGTTATAGATAAGAATGCCCATGCAATAGATCACAGAGGCGAACTTTACAGCAAAGACAACATCAAACAGTATCTTGCAATGCGGAATCTCATGGAGAATATCAGAGAAATGGGAGAGATGACGCAAGGTCCGAAGCCTTTTGGTTCAAAAGATGCCGAACTTTTTGCAAATCAGCTAAACATGTTTTTGCAAAAACATATGCGATGACACTGTTTTAGATTTCGTCATTTTTCCAGGAAAAAATGGCATCATTTAAACTTTCAAATCCACTTTCTTTGCCGATAATGAAAATTTCATCAAAAACATAACAGGTGACTCGTGTATTTGGTTCAAGCAAGAATACGGCATATTCTTCATTCTCTTTTTGATTGACAGATAAAACACGCATGTCATCAACTATATCTCCAACCTGTGGCGTTACATCAAACTCAACATTAAGTAATTTTTTGCCGTCGCTACTGTAGATTGCCATGATTGCCTCTATTTTTTTGTATAATAAGTATTGCTTTAAAATAGCAATACTTATTATACTCAAAGAATAGGAAATATATGAAATCCGTTATATTTGTATGTCTTGGCAATATCTGCCGTTCCCCGTTGGCAGAGGGGATTGCCAAAAAAATAGCACAAGAACATAAAATAGATATAAAAATAGACTCTGCAGGGACAGGAGACTGGCATATCGGCGAACCCCCATGTGAGGGTTCAATCAAGGTGGCACAAATGCACGGCATAGATATCAGCCATCTTAGAGCGAGACAGTTTACAAAAGAAGATATTGATGTATATGAGTTGATAGTTGTACTTGATGAAAACAACAGGCTGCATGTCAAGAAACTGGGTGCCAAAAATATACAAAAGCTGGGATGTTTCGCATTTAATTGTCAGGATGTTCCGGATCCGTATTTTTTTGACGGATTTGACGGATTTTTAGAAGTCTACAAAATGATAGAAGTTTGTGTAAATAATCTTTTTAGTGTAAAATTACTTCAAGAGGAAAAATAATGAAAATTGCAAAAAATATAACTGAATTAGTAGGCAACACGCCATTGGTAAGGCTGAATGAGGCATCAAAGCTGACAGGGGCTACGATATTGGGAAAATGTGAGTTTATGAATCCGACAAGTTCGGTCAAAGACAGAATAGGGTTCAATATGATCCGCAGGGGTATAGAATCAGGACGTATTCAAGCAAATACAACGATTATTGAACCTACAAGCGGAAATACAGGAATTGCTCTGGCAGCCAACTGTGCAGCTCAAAATTTAAAACTTATTTTAACTATGCCTGAGTCTATGAGTGTAGAGAGAAGAAACCTGCTCAAGGCTTTAGGCGCTGAACTGGTACTGACTCCGGCTGCAAAAGGGATGAACGGAGCCATTCAAAAAGCACTGGAAATTCAGGAAAATACACCGGACTCTATAATCTTACAACAGTTTGAAAATCCGGCAAATCCGGAGATACATGAAATCACAACGGCACAGGAAATCCTCCGTGATACAGAACAAAATCTGGATGCTTTTGTGGCAGCTGTAGGGACGGGAGGAACGCTTAGCGGAACTTCGAAGGTCTTGAAAGAACATATTGCAGATATTGCTGTTTTTGCAGTAGAGCCTGAAGCTTCGGCAATTCTCTCAGGAGAGAGCCCGGCTCCACATAAAATTCAGGGAATAGGCGCAGGTTTTGTTCCTGCAATTTTAGATACCTCCTGTTACAGTGAAGTGATAAAAGTGAGTAATGAAGATGCCATAGCAACAGCCAGAATGTTGGCAAAAAAAGAGGGATTGCTTGTAGGTATATCTTCAGGAGCAAATGTATATGCTGCTATGCAGGTGGCTTCACGGGAGGAATTCAAAGGCAAAACGATTGTGACCGTTTTATGTGACACGGGAGAAAGGTACTTAAGTACAGAACTTTTCAGTGAATAAAATTCAATATTTAGAAACAATCAAAGCAGTTGATGCAAAACTGTTTCATCTTGCATACCATCAAAAACGGCTTGAGAAAACAGTTGGGTATTCCGGCATTATACTACAAGATATTTTACATCCTCCCGCATCAGGATTTTTCCGGTGCAGGGTTGTATATGATGGCGAAGAGTACAGCATCACATACCATCAGTATAAAAAAAAGAGTATTCAAACCCTGAAACTTGTTTTTGATAATGAGATAGAGTATTGTAAAAAATATTATGACAGAAGCAAAATAGAGAAGCTGCTGGAAAAAAAATCTTTTTGTGATGACATACTTATTGTAAAAAATTCTCTTATTACAGATACATCCATTGCCAATATCGCTTTTAAATATAAAGATGAATGGATAACACCAAAAAGCCCTTTGCTTGAAGGAACGACCAGAGCAAGGTTGCTCGAGAGCGGGAAAATCAGAGAAGATGATATATCTGTAGAGGATTTAAATCATTTCGAACAGGTTGCACTGATGAATGCTATGATAGATTTTGATATAATACCAAATGAAAACATAAGGGATATAATTTGTTAGAAAATATAATACAAGACAGAGATTTTGCACACTTAATGAAAAAAAATATTCAGGAGTTGATTGTTCTGCTGTTTGAAAAAGAGCAGAATTTCGGTATTTTATGTAAAATCGAAGATGTGAGTTTTGCACCGGCACTACCGGAAAGTATAAACGCTGAGTTTCGTCCGTTGACACTTTTCTTTTTAGCAGGATATACATTTGAGACTGCCAGAATAGAGGATGATATTTTAATTTTTGAGGCAGGTTTTGGTAGTGAAAATTTTGGAAGTGTTGTACATGTACCCTTGCTGAGTATTTTACAGATTATTATCGATGAAACTCCGGTTTTGATTAATATATCTGCATATAAAGAGGAAACAAAGAAACAAGAAGCTGATATAGACGAAAGCGGAGTGAAAAACTCCATGGCATCTTTTCTCTCAAATCCGGAAAACTCCAAGTTTATAAAATAAGACGCTATCTACACTCTGTTAAGCGAGAGCAGATAATTGACTACGTTGTCTACAAAAGCATCATGTTTTCTGTCTTTGAGATAGGCTATGTAAAAACTTCTTGTAATTTTATGGTTTTTTAGTCTGGCTTCATAAAGTTGGCCGTTTTCGATTTCTGACTTGATGACATGACGGGACATAATAGAGACAAGAGGTCGTTCTGCATTCTTGTCTGCATGTAAAATAGACTCCTTGATGGAAGTCGGACTGGCAAGAACACCGATAACATTGAAATTATTACACTGCACTCCCATCTCTTCAAAAACTTCTGATGTCAGTTTTCTTGTGTGGGAGTCCTCATTGCGACAAATCCAGTCGAAATCGAGTAAATCATCTGCACTGAGATGTTTTTTCATCGGCTGGTTTGAAAAAACGACCAATTCATCTTCCACCCATTCTCTGTAAATGACACCATCTCTGAAAACAGGAGATTCGATGAGTGCGACATCTATTTTTTTATCTTCAAGCTGGTCAATAATGTTTGAAGAGAGATCCACATTCATAAAAACTTCATTGTTGATGCGTTTTTTTATTTCACTGAGATAATTCGGAAGCACATAATTACCGATTGCAAAAGAAGAACCCATGACAAAAGTGAACTCTTTGTTGATTATTTTTAACAACTCTTTTTCACTGCTGTGTATAGCTTTTTCAAGTCTTAAAGCGATTCTGTAGAGATCTTCACCCTCTTTTGTGAGGATAATTCCGTTTTTCTTTCTATCAACTATTTTTGTATCAAGATAATCTTCAATGAACTTGATTTGCTGCGTGACAGCGGGCTGGGAAATCCCAAGTTTTGCTGATGCTTTAGAGAAGCTTTTCTCTTTTATAACCATCAAAAAAGTATGTAATTTCGCAAAATCTTTTAACATAATAATTCCTATAAGTATCAATAATAGTAAAATTATAACTCATAATTATAATTATTGCAATAGTTTTGTAATAATTTATGACATTTTAGCTATAATAAGTAGAAATACAACTTAGTAGTGAACATATATGGAAAAAATTTTTAATCATTTAAATGAGTCTCAAGCAGCAGCAGTAAAGCAAACAGAAGGACCTGTCCTGATTCTTGCAGGAGCGGGAAGCGGAAAGACGACAACAATTATTTCACGCTTGGCGTATCTTATTGAGGTTGTGGGTATTCCCGCTTCAAATACACTTACCCTGACATTTACAAACAAAGCTGCAAAAGAGATGAAAGAGCGTTCTCTCTCTATGATAGAAAATGTCGCCTATCCTCCTCTTCTTTGTACCTTTCACAAGTTTGGACTTCTTTTTTTAAAATTCAATATACATCTTCTGGGCAGAGCCAATAATTTTGTTGTGATAGATACAGATGATAAAAAGAGAATCATTAAAAAAATAAATTCTGAGCTGCCGACACCACTTATCGCGAGTGAAATTTCCAGATACAAAAACTCTTTAATGAGTCCTGATGATGCCTACAAGCAGACTGAACTGTTCAGTTACAAGCAGATTGCCGAAGTTTTTGCAGAGTATGAAAAATATTTACTGGAAAACAATCTTGTTGATTTTGATGATCTCATCGCGCTTACCTATAAACTTTTGGATGAAAACCCTGAGTTGGCAAAGGCTACCTCGCAGAAATATCAGTACATTATGATTGACGAGTACCAGGATACAAACGAACTGCAGTTTAAGCTGTTACAAAAACTTTGTACAGTGCATAACAATTTGTGTGTAGTCGGTGATGACGATCAGAGTATATACGGCTGGCGTGGTGCGCATATTCGTAATATTATGGAGTTTGACCAGGATTTTTCAGGCACACATGTCTTTAAACTCGAAGAGAACTACCGTTCACGTGCGCCGATTTTAAAAGTTGCCAATGCGCTTATCGAGCACAACCGGTCCCGTTTGGGAAAAAAGCTCATAGCAACGCGTGGCAACGGGGATGATGTGACAACACTGAATTCTAATGATGAAAACGAAGAGGCAAGAAAAGTTGCCGCAAAAATACAAAAACTGCTTGAGAGCGGAGTACGTGCCAGAGAAATAGCTATTTTGTACCGTGTCAATGTTCTGTCACGTTCTGTAGAAGAAGGCTTGAACCGTTACGGGATTAACTATAAACTTGTGGGTGGTTTGCGATTTTATGACCGGGCAGAGATAAAAGACCTTATTTCTTATATCAGGGTGATTACAAATCATCATGATGACTTCTCCCTGAAACGTATAGTCAACAAGCCGAAACGCGGACTGGGCAAAGCAAGTTTGGATAAAATTGAACTTGCAGCTCAGAAAAAGGGAACTTCTATTTATGAATATATCACTCAGGCATCCATGGAAGAACTTGAAGGCTTGGTCAGAAAGAAAAATGCTGCAACGCTCAAAGAGTTTGCTAAAAACATTCAAGAGGTTGCCGGTATTGCGCAGGCGTCTACCTATGAGTTTATAGATGCTTTGGAAGAAACTTTTTCTTTGAAAGATATTTACAAAAACATGCAAGACTCACAGGAAAGAATTCTCAATATAGATGAGTTTTACGGTCTTTTTAGAGATTTTGTAAAAAAATCACCACAGAGTTCTTTGGATGAGTTTTTAAACGAACTGACGTTGCAAAGTGAGCAGGACCAGGTGGAGGGGGAGAGTATCTACATGATGAGTATACATGCCTCCAAAGGTTTGGAGTTTGAACATGTTTTTGTCATAGGAATGGAAGAGGGCTTTTTGCCACTGACAGGAGACGGAAGTGATTTGGAAGAAGAGAGACGACTTGGGTATGTTGCGTTTACCCGTGCCAAAGAGACCTTGACGCTTTGCCATGCCGGGAGCAGATTTTACAAAGGACGCAGAAGTGATTTGGAAAAAAGCCGTTTTTTCAATGAAGCCGGACTTTGCAAAGGCTCTTTAAAGTGTGAAAAAAACACAGCATTTAAAAAAGGTGATCTGGTACGGCATAAAATCTTTGGAACAGGGCGCATTATCGGTGTGAGTAAGTCGGGAAGAGAGTTTAAACTCAAGATTAATTTTGCAGGAACAAAACGCGATATTCTTGCATCATTTGTAGAGAAGTTATGAATCGTCTTTTTGTTGCATACAAACCTTCGGGAGTAGGCTCAAACAAGTATCTTTACAGTCTGAAAAAAAAGTATAACAATAAAAAAGCAGGTTTTGCCGGAACACTGGATCCTTTTGCCAAAGGCGTGCTTTTGGTAGGTTTTGGCTCACATACGAAACTTTTTAGATTTTTGAACAAAACACCTAAAAGATACAAAGCGACTTTGTGGCTTGGTGCAAAGAGTGATACCCTTGATACAGAGATGATCGAAGAAGTTGTACTTCCTGAACCTTTACATGTAAAGGAGATTGAAGCGGTGCTTTTGTCTTTAGAGGGTGAATTGGAGTATAAACCGCCGATTTTCAGTGCAAAACGGATAAACGGACAGCGAGCGTATGATTTGGCACGTGCGGGAAAAGAGGTTGTTCTCAATACTGTCAACTCAATTGTTTATGAAATGAAACTGATTCACTACTGCCATCCCTTTGTGACCTTTGAAGCAAGTGTCAGTGAAGGGACTTATATACGTTCTCTGGGAGAGATGATTGCGCATAAACTTGGTATAGCGCATGGAAGTTTAAGTATGCTTGAGCGACTGAATGAAGGACAGTTTGTTTATGAGGATGAAAAAGCCTTGAATATCAAAGAATCTTTAAACATTCCCCAGAATTACTATTTGGGTGAAAGCGATAATGTAAAGTATGGAAGAGTTCTTGCTTTAGAAGATTTAGAGTTTCAGGATGACGGCACATACTGGCTGGATAATGGCGAAAGCATCTCCATTATTACAGTAAATGAGGGCAGAGTAAAATATGAATTAGGCAGGATAGAATGTTAGTACTTGCAAGAAAAGCAGATGAATCTATAGTTATTGGTGAAAATATTGTTGTAAAAGTTATCTCTGTAGAAAACGGTGTCGTAAAACTCGGAATTGACGCGCCAAAAGAGATTTCCATCATTAGAAATGAGCTTATCGAAGAGGTCAAAGCGAGTAACAAGGCGGCTTCTTTGGGAACTGTAGACGAAAATGATATTCTGTCTTTGAACAAAATACTGGGAAAATAAAAAGCGGATGAAAAAGTATAAGGCCTATGCCAAAGTAAATATTTTTTTAAAAATAACAGGCAAAAGAGAAGAATACCATGAAATAGTATCGCGATTCATGCGAGTTGATGACTTGTATGATGTACTCTCTTTTGTTTCGAAGAAAAATGTTCAGGCAAAAGCGAATGAGTTTAAAATACTTGGCGACTTTGATTGTACTACAACACAAAACACTGTTTACAAAGCGTATAAGGCATTGAAGGAGGTTACAAAAAATCAGGCGCTTGAAGAGCTTATGAGAACGCATGCCGTGAGCGTTGAAAAACGTATTCCGGCATATGCCGGACTTGGCGGAGGCAGCAGTGATGCAGCAACCTATTTGAAAATGTGCAATGAAGTACTGCATTTGGGTCTGAGTCTCAATGAACTCGCACAAATAGGTTTACATGTAGGGGCGGATGTGCCGTTTTTTATTTATGGATACAATAGTGCCAATGTCAGTGGCATAGGTGAAGTGGTAGAAGCCTTTGATGAGGAACCGCTTAGCTTCGATATTTATACTCCTGCGGTAAAAATCAGTACACCAAAAGTCTATCAGGCCTACCGGAGAGACTTTTATGCACCGATAGACGGATTTCAAGCCGATGCATTGAAAAAGAAATCTTCAGTAGAAATCTTGCAGGAACTCGATGCAAAAGAAGCAAATGATCTTTTTGCGCCTGCATTGCAGGAGTATACAGAATTGGAAAAACACTATAAAGAGGGCTACTTCTTCAGCGGCAGCGGCAGCAGTTTTTTTAGAGTAATTTAATAGTTTGCACCATTTTATTGGCATAAGAGAATGTTTTTTGTCAAAGTATTCAATATTATGATACAATAAAAATTGTCAAAATAAGGGGGGCAAGATGAGAAAATTATTACTAATAAGTGTGTTTGCATTGACGTTGTCAGTTACTTCTGCATCAGCATATAATCTTAAGTCAAATATGATACTTTTAAACACAGAATTACGAGAAGTTCAACAAGGCTTTATAACTAGTGATAAAGAGGGTATAAAAGTTTCGATTGAACGGTTTGCAAAACACGCCAATGATTTATTGGCTGATAAAGAAAAATTTGAGGAGATGCTTCCTAAAAACAAGAAGCATAAAGCCAATGAAGCGATTATGAGTGCACAGATTATTGCACATAATGTTCAGATTATATTAGACGCTATTGCGAATAAATATAACCAATCGGGTAAACTTCGAAGAGAAGAGTCTCAAAGAGCTTATACCTATATTGAGCATGCCTGTTTTCGCTGTCATAATATAGTTCGCGATGAAAACTAAAACAATAAACATCTCTTTAACAATCCAAACCTTAATGAATGCATGCTAAAATAGCAGAAATATTTTAGGCTATACAGTTTAGAAGGAAGTGGATTATGGGTGAAACAATAGCAAAAAACAAAAAAGCGTATCATGATTATTTTATTGAAGAGAAGTTTGAAGCAGGGCTGGTTCTTACAGGGAGCGAGGTCAAAGGCATACGTGCGCATCGCGTTAATCTTAAAGACAGTTTTATCCGCTTTGTCAACGGAGAGGCTTTTTTGTTTAATGCGCATATCGGCAGACTCGAGACGACGCACCATTATTACGGGCATGAAGAGCGCGGGGCAAGAAAACTGCTTTTGCATAAAAAAGAGTTAGAGAAAATGCAAAAGGCTGTAGCACGTGACGGGTATACCATTGTGCCTTTGCAGCTCTATTTTAACAAACGCAACATTGCAAAGCTGCAAATTGCCATAGCAAAAGGAAAACTGCTGCATGACAAAAGAAATGATTTAAAAGAGAAAGACCAAAAGAGAGACATTCAAAGGGCGATGAAGGATTATTGATGAAACTTTTGCTTTTTTTGTGCTTTTTTGTCTCCTCTCTTTTTGCTTTACATGTAAAGATAGTCAATGATGAGGTAGGTAATGGCAAGACAGTACTGGTGAAGTTTGCAAAAGAAAAAGGCATTGAATACAAAGCACTCTTTTTTGAAGAAAAAAAGATAAAAATTTTTCCGAATCCTTTGAACAGGAGTGAATATTATGCCTTGATTCCTGTCTCCTATTACGACAAACCTGCTCAAAAAACCGTGAAAGTTATTTATCTGCAAAACGGGATAAAAAAACACAAAGAGCTTTCTCTTACAATCAAAGATGCAAAATACAAAAAAGAAACCATCCGTGTAAGCGCTTCGAAAGTAAATCCGACGCTGCCCAAGATAAAAAAAAGAATCGCAAAAGAGTACAGGGAAGCTATGAAAATTTATCATACAATAACAAACAAAAGCTATATGCATTCAGATTTTATCTTGCCGGTGGAGAGTAAAATTACAAGTGCTTTTGGTACAGCAAGAATTTATAACGGAGCTTTGAAAGGGTATCACAGCGGGACGGATTTTCGGGCGAAAACAGGCACACCGATTAGAGCGTCCAATGACGGAAAAGTCGTTTTGGTCAAAAAAAGATTTTATTCGGGAGGCACTGTTGTCATTGATCACGGTGAAGGCATTTATACCTGTTATTTTCATATGAGTAAATTCAATGTCAAAACAGGTCAGCTTGTCCAAAAAGGAGAACTTTTGGGCTTATCAGGAAAAAGCGGCAGGGTAACAGGTCCTCATTTGCATTTTTCAGCTAGAATTGCCGGTGTACAAGTTGATCCGTTGCAACTTATAACATTACTCAATAATAATTTAATTTTAAATAAATAGGAAAACAATTATGACACTTTTTCAGTTACTTATGCTTGGAGCCTCTGCTTTTTTTGCATACAAAATTTACGAACATATACAAACACTTAAAGATCCGCAGGACCAACAGCACACAGGTGCCCAAGGTGAACGAAGTGCTGAGGCATTTTCCCCTTTTGATGCCTCCTCTTTGGTGGAAAAAGCCGATGAAGAGATGCAAAAGGGAGATTTGCAAAAAGCGCTTGCCATTTACAGCGAGGCAAATATTAAAGATCCAAAGAACCCTGAAACACTCTTTAAAATGGGTTATACACTTGCACAGCAAAACAGGGACGATGAGGCTATGGAGTATTACAAAGAAGCGTTGGAACTGGACCCGAACAATACCTATATCCATCAGGCGATGGCATCCCTGTATAGAAAAGCGGGTGAATATGCGAGTGCAAGAAATCATCTCAACAAGTCGCTTGAAATTGATGCCACAAACCCTATTACCTACTATAATTACGGGAATCTGCTTGTTGATATGAAGCATTTTGATGAAGCAAAAGGAATGTATGAAAAAGCGATAGAACTTGACCCTGAATTTAAAGAAGCAAAAGAGGAACTGAAAAAAATCAAGAAGGGAGAATCGCTGTGAAAATATTGGAAATATACAAATATCTCAATGAGCTTTCTCCTTTTGATATTCAGGAGTCATGGGATAATTCTGGTCTTTTGATAGGTGATTTCAAAGATGATATTTCAAAAATTGCTTTGAGTATTGATGTAGATGAAAAACTGATTGATTCTTTGGATGAAAATACGCTGCTTATTACGCACCATCCGATTATTTTTGGCGGACTCAAACAACTTGAGTTCTCTAAATATCCTGCAAATTTGATTCAAAAAATGATTAAAAAAAATATTTCAAATATTGCGATGCATACAAATTTTGACCAGACACACTTAAACGAATATGTTGCAAAAGAGATACTCGGATACGAAATTTGTAAAAAAGACGGTTTTGTTGCATACCTGGAAGTGAATGAAGATTTTGATATATTCGCAAAACATGTTTCAAAAGCATTTGGACTTAAATGTGCAAGAACAGTTAAGTGTGCGCAAAGAGTAAAAAAAGTGGCCCTGACAACAGGATCGGGATGTTCTTTGATGAAGAGTCTGGATGCTGACTGCTTTTTGACAGGTGATGTAAAATATCATGATGCAATGGAGGCAAAAAGTATAAAATTGTCTTTAATTGACATCGGACACTATGAAAGTGAGTACTTTTTTGCACAAATTATGCAAAAGCATTTGAAAATTTTAGGTTTAGAAGTTATAATTGCATCATCAGAAAACCCATTTACATATATTTAGGTCTAATAATACAGGTAATGGTAGAAGTAAACCCCTAAAGGATCCCAATGAACAAGCACTTAAAACAATTAATCGATCTGTCAATTATAGATAAAGAGATAGACGCATTTGAACCTCAGATTGAAGAAGCAAATGCAAATTATGAAGCGGCTCTTGCAAAAACAAAGAGCATAGAGTCAGATATTGAAAATTTAACGAATGAAATCAAAGACGAAGAAGTTAAAAAAGCAAAAAACGAACTGCATCTCTCGGAACTTTCACAAAAACTTGAAGAGAATGTAAAAAAAAGCTCTGAAGTAAAAACAGAACGTGAGATGAAATCGCTGCAGCTTGAAGAAGAGATTGCCAAAGAGCAGGTCACATTTGCAAATGAAGAGATTCAAAGACTTGAAAAAATCATTGAAGCAAAAAAAGAGCAGATTGAAGCTGCAAAAAATGCTCTGGAAGAGTTAAATGCAAATTTGGAAAGTGTAAAAGCTGATGTAGATACAAAACTTGAAAAAATACACAAAGAGAGACAAGAGGTTTTCAAAAGAAAAGAGACTCTTTTGTCAGATATCAATCAAAAAGGGCTTGCTTTTTATCAAAAAATCCGTCGTTGGGCAAAAAACACAACAGTGGTTCCTGTTGAAGAACAGGCATGTATGGGATGCCATATGATAATAGGCGATAAGGTTTATGCTGATGTCATAAAAGGTGAAGATATCACTACATGTCCCCACTGCGGACGCATCCTTTATGTGAAAGTTAACGAAGAGTAGGCTTGAAGCCGTTTTTCCTTTTCTATTATGTACTGAGTGTAATGCTGTTTATAACAGCATTGCCTCTTTTGATATTGCTTGCTTTTAAAAAAAAATACAAAGAATCAATTCCTGCACGTTTTTTTCTTTTTAAGAACCCTCCGTTTCGCAGTACAAATGCAATTTGGTTTCATGTCTGCTCTTTAGGCGAAGCCAGAGCCCTTAAACCGCTTCTGGATCTATTGGCAAATAAAAAGATACTTGTGACAACGATTACACAAACCGGACACAATGAAGCAAAAAAATATAATGCAGAGGTACGTTATCTTCCGTATGAAATGTATCTGCCGTTTTGGGTCAAACCGCAAAAAAAGCTTATTGTACTTGAGGCAGAATTTTGGTATCTGCTCTTTAGCATAGCGCGTTCACGCGGTGCAGAAGTTATTTTGCTTAATGCCAGAATTTCAGATAAAAGTGTCAAAAAATATATGAAGTTTGCCTGGTTTTATAAAAAACTTTTAGAGAATGTAGATATGGTCTATGCTCAAAGCGAAAGTGACAAAAACAGATTTTTGGCCTTAGGTGCAAAACACATTGAGGTGATTGGCAATATAAAATTGGCAGGTGAAATCAAAAAAACAAAAGAATACGAAAAGCCCGATGCGGAAGTAATTGTAGCTGGAAGTACCCATCCTGGTGAGGAACAAAGCATTTTAGAGGCATTTTTTGCCTATGAAAAGAGCAAAGAGGCAAAACTTGTAATTGTTCCCCGTCATCCGGAACGTTTTGCAGAGGTATATAGCTTAATGGAACGATACGGCAGGCAAAATAATGCCACTGTTTCCCGTTTTTCAGAAGGAAAGAGTTTTGCAGGTGATTTGATTTTAGTCGATATGATGGGTGAACTCAACAATATCTATGCCATCAGCGACATAGCCATATTAGGGGGTGCTTTTAAAAATGATGTCGGTGGGCACAATCCGCTCGAACCGGCTTATTTCGGATGTAAAATAATTACAGGAAAGCATTTTTTTCACCAAAAAGAGTTGTTTAAATATGTCCATCACGTGCAGTATGTTGAGCCGGATGAAATAGCCGATGCACTTGAGATGACAAAGGAGTTGCCGCCTTCAATGGTAGAAGAGCAGATAAACCTGGAACCCGTGGTTCAAAAAATATTAAAAAATTAAAAGGAGCTGGTAAAATGGCAACAGAAAAAGCGTATAAATTATTGGCACAGCAAGAGGGAATTTCCAATTCCAATGCAAAGTCTATGATAGACAGAGGACTTGTGTATGTCGGCAACAAAAAAGTGATGATTGCCCGTGGTGAAATTGATGAGCGAACGATATTCAGAGTAGAAAAAGTAGAACACGTTAAGCCTATTTTTGAAAATGATGACATTGTTGTAGTCGATAAACCGGCACATGTAAACTCGGACGAGATAGAGCGTCAATTTAAACCGGCGGTACTGTTGCACAGACTCGACCGCGAAACAAGCGGTGTTTTAATGCTTGTAAAAAATGAGGAATTTCGTCAGCGTGCTATCAAAGAGTTTCGTGATGACAAAGTCTACAAAGAGTATATCGCCTGGGTTGAGGGAATAATGACCGAGCCGATTGAAGTAGACAAAGCAATTACTACACAGAAAAAAAACAACAAAGCCTACTCAAATGTTTCTCCAAAAGGAAAACCGGCGAGAACGGAATTTTTTCCTGATATTGTCAGTGCCAAAAAAACAAAAGTCAAATGTATTATTCACAATGGGCGCACACATCAGATAAGAGTCCATGCACGTTATATTGACCATCCTATAGTCGGTGACGAGCAGTATGGCGGGCGTCGTGCAAAACGCGTGATGCTCCATGCCCATAAAGTCAGACTTCTTGGAATGGAGTTTGTGGCAAAAGAGCCCAAAAGCTTTGTTACATTTGAATAATTAAGAAAAACTTAGTTACAATTTCGAAAAAATTTATATAGAATAAAAGAGGTGTTTTCATGTTCGGTACTTTAACAGATTCGTTTACAAATGCAATAAAAAAGATTCGTTTTCACGATGATGACAAGGCACTCTCCAAAGCACTCAATGAACTGAAAAAAAATCTTTTAAAAGCGGATGTCAACCATAAAGTCGTCAAAGAACTGATTCAAAAAGTACAACTGCGTACAAAAGAAAAAGGGATAGGCAAAGACCAGTTTCTTGAAGCCTTACGTGAAACTCTCAACGAACTCTTAGATGTAGGCGGCAACCGAGGATTCGTCTTTGCTCCCAACCCTCCGACTGTGATTTTGATGACAGGACTGCAGGGGTCTGGTAAAACAACTACAACCGGTAAGCTTGCAAATTATCTTAAAAACAAAGGCAAAAAAGTACTTGTTGTTGCAGCTGACTTGCAACGTCTTGCCGCGGTAGAACAATTACGCCAGATTACCGCACAAATTGAAGTTGAATTGTATGAAGATGAAGCAACAAAAAATCCTGTAGATGTTGTACAGTCTGCATTAGAGTATGCTGATTCCAAGATTTTCGATGTTGTGCTTATAGATACGGCCGGTCGTCTGGCTATTGATGAAGAACTTATGGATGAGCTTGAAAATGTAAAAAAAGCGGCAAATCCTGATGAAATCTTTTATGTGGCCGACTCTTTGACAGGGCAGGATGCCGTACGCACAGCAACGAGTTTTAAAGAAAAAATCGGGATTGACGGCGTAATTCTTTCCAAGTACGACGGAGATGCAAAGGGCGGTGTTGCTTTGGGTCTTTCATCTCAGGTACAGGTACCGCTTCGTTTTATCGGTCTGGGTGAAAAAATGGAAGATTTGGAAGTCTTTTTACCGGAGCGTATTGTCAACCGTCTGATGGGTTTTGGTGATGTAGAAGGACTTGCGGAAAAAGTAACGAATGTTATTGATGAAAAACAGGCGAAAAAACTGACAAAAAAAATTCAAAAAGGCAAATTTAACTTTAATGATTTTTTAGAACAGATGGAACAGATGAAAAAAATGGGAAGCATGAGTTCTATCATAGGAATGATTCCGGGCATGGGCAATATGTCCAAAGCGATTAAGGATTTTGATTTTGAAAACTCCGGAGAGCTTAAAAATATCAAAGCCATGGTTGCTTCAATGACAAAAAAAGAGCGAGAAAACCCCGACCTGTTAAATAACTCAAGAAAGCAAAGAATTGCAAAAGGGTGCGGCCTTGATATCGTTGAAATAAACAGAATGATCAAGCAGTTTAAAAATGCAGGGAAAATGGCAAAGAAATTTTCCGGCAAAAACGGTATGAAGCAGCTTCAGTCGATGATGGGTCAGGCAGGCGGACCAGGAGGTATGGGTGGCCTGCCAAGATAGAGATTGTAATTTAAGAAAAAAGTGGATATAATTCCATTTCAAATAAATCTTTTTAAACAATACCTCTGTGATAAAAAGATTTGTAGCCTGTTTACCGGTTACATGTGTACATCCAACTATAGAGATGGTAAGAGGGAAGCAAAATTATTTAAGAGAAAAAAGACTCTTCTACATTTATACCTTCCCAAAAAAACTTAGCATTTATAGTAATAAACTCTCAATATGTATACATGTAACCGGTAACAGGTAAATAAAAAAACAGGAAACAAAATGACAGTAATTAGACTTACTCGTATGGGAAGAAAGAAAAGACCATTTTACCGTATCGCGGTAACAGACAGCCGTAAACGTAGAGATGGTGGTTGGATAGAACTTATCGGATATTACAATCCAATGACAAAAGAGCTCAAAGTTGACAATGAAAGAGTTGATTACTGGTTGGGTGTCGGTGCTCAGATGAGTGATCGTGTGAAAAAGATCACTGGTCGTTAATTATGATTGCTGATTTTGTCGCACAATTTGCAAGACTGATAGCATCACACCCCGATGATATCAGAGTTGAAGTTCAAGAGGGCGATGAAATAACAGAAATAGTTCTCTACGCAAACCAGGCAGATATAGGGAAATTAATAGGAAAAAGCGGTAAGATGATTGGTGCTATTAAAACTGTGATTTCCGGATGTAAAGCAAAAGATGGTGTGAGTTACCGTATCAATGTCGAAGCAGTCTAGTAAAGAAAAGTTGTTGCATATAGCAACGATTGGTAAAACTGTCGGCATTCATGGAGATATGAAATTGCATCTTAAGTGTGATTTTCCTGAACAGTTTGTTAAGGGAGCCACTTTTTTAATCAATAAAAGTGAGCGCATTACTTTAAGTGATGTTGATTTGAATCGTGGATTGGTTCGCATTAACAGCATTGCAAATCCTGAAGATGCCAAAAAGTTTACAAATGCAAAACTTTTTACCACCTACGAAGAGACAAGAAAAAACTGCCATTTGGAAGAGGGTGAGTGTTTCTGGTTTGATTTAGAAGATTGTGAAGTCTATGAAGATGGCAAATGTCTTGGCAGAGTAAAAGAGATAGAGAGATTCAATACTACCAATTATTTAAGTATTGTTACTGATGCAAGTTTAGTCGAAAGCGGTTTGGCCAAGAGCTTTTTGGTTCCTTTTATTGAACCGTTTAAAGTGGAAGTTGACATTGAGAACAAACGCATCACACTCAGTGGTGCTGTTGATATCCTGGAAGCTTCTTGAATGCGCTTTACTTTTGTTACTCTTTTTTCTGCTCTGATTGAAGGCTATTTTAAAGGTTCGATTTTGAAACGGGCCATTGAGAAGGATATCATAAAGATAGACTATTTGAATCCTCGGGATTACTCAAAGAACAAACACTCTAAAGTTGATGATACGGCAGTAGGCGGCGGTGCGGGAATGGTAATGAATCCACAGCCGCTTTTTGATGCACTGGATGATTTGAAAAATAAAGATGAAAATGTTCATATCATTTTTTTGACTCCGGTTGCCAAACCTTTTGTACAGAATGATGCAAAGCGTTTGGCAAAGAAAACCCATATAGCTTTTGTGAGTGGAAGATATGAGGGAATAGATGAAAGGGTTATTGAAAAATATGCGGATGAAGTATTTTCAATCGGTGACTATATTCTGACCGGAGGCGAACTGGCCTCACTGGTACTTTGTGATGCCATAAGCAGAAACAAAGAAGGTGTTCTCGGAAATGCCCAGTCTTTGGAGATTGAGAGCTTTGAAACGCCGCTTTTGGAAGCACCGTCATTTTCAAAACCACAAAACTATGAAGGTTTAAGTGTTCCATCAGAATACTTAAAGGGAAATCATAGTAAAATTCGCTCACTAAAATTAGCCTTGTCTGAAGCAAAGACCAAATTCTTTAGACCAGAACAGCTATTAAAGCACAAATCGGAAGAACGATTACGCTAAATCGCACCAGTGCGATGGGCTTTTCGCCGAGAAAAACAAAGTGTTAACGTAGAGAAAGGAATTATTTCCATTCTCGTTATAAATCAAATGGAGGGTTTCCTTCATTTATGAAATAAATTAAGGATCTAGTCTTATGAGAAATAAGTATATTGAAAACTTTGAAAAAGCACAAACTGCTGAGAAAAATATTCCAGATTTTCGTGCCGGGGATACTGTAAATTTAGCAGTAACAATTAAAGAAGGTGACAAAACTCGTGTACAAAATTACGAGGGTGTTTGTATAGCTAAGCGTGGTCAGGGAACAGGGCAAACTATTACAGTACGTAAAATCGGTGCTAACGGTGTTGGTATTGAGAGAATTTTCCCAGTTTATTCTGACTCAATCAATGAAATTAAAGTGATTCGTCGCGGTCGTGTTCGTCGTGCGAAACTTTTTTATCTTCGTGCACTTGCCGGTAAAAAAGCCCGTATTAAAGAACTTAGAAGAAAATAATTCTTCTGGGCTCTTGCCTTCTTCATATTTTATAACATTCCCACATTACACATATTTTTTAAACTCCGTAAAAATTAATCTAACTTTTTAGCATAAATAACAAATTCATAGTATAATCAATAAAAATAGACATTATTTGGATAACAATGAACTACATAGCAGACTTAAAAAAGGTCGTAGAAATAAATTCCTATACAAAAAACACAGAAGGTGTGAACCTTGTCGGTGAAATTTTTGATGAATGGTTTGGGGCATTGGGTTTTGAAACGGTCATTTACAAACGCAACAATGTCGGTGATCATCGTTACTACAAGTCTTTACATGTAAAGAATTCTCCAAAATTACTTTTGCTCGGACATATTGACACGGTTTTTCCTCCCGGAAAATTTGAATATTTTACAGAAGATGACACCTGGGTATACGGGCCGGGTGTATGTGATATGAAAGGCGGCAATATTGTACTGCTTGAAGCACTGCGCCAGCTTACATGTAAAGGCGTGAAAATTCAAAATATTGATATTCTTTTGGTCAGTGATGAAGAGACTGGGAGTGATGATTCCAAATATCTGACTGCTGAACTTGCCAAAGAGTATGCGTATTGTTTTGTGTATGAAGCGGCCGGTGCGCATTTGGAACTTGTAACCGGACGAAAAGGTGTAGGAACTTTCTTTGTTGACATAGAGGGCAAAGCAGCCCATGCAGGCAATCATTACAGTGAGGGCTGTGATGCAAATTTAGAACTTGCATACAAGCTGCAAAAACTTGTGCAGTTGACAGACCTGGACAAAGGTACAACCGTTAATGTCGGAAAAATTATGGGGGGAATAGGGGCAAACACTGTCTCTCCGCAGGCACAATTGGTTTTTGAATTGAGATACAAATATTCTGCTGAGAAAGAGAGAGTGTTGGCAGCCATAGAAAAGATTGTGCAAACCTCTGTTGTTGATGGCGTAAAAGCAACATTAAGCGGTGGTATACAAAGAGATGTGATGCAGACAACAGAGGATTCAATCGCTCTACTTAAAAA
This sequence comes from Sulfurimonas sp. ST-27, assembly GCF_048081595.1. Taxonomy (GTDB): domain Bacteria; phylum Campylobacterota; class Campylobacteria; order Campylobacterales; family Sulfurimonadaceae; genus Sulfurimonas; species Sulfurimonas hydrogeniphila. The sequence continues at coordinate 1,848,955 of NZ_CP182226.1, read as the reverse complement.
AATAGAAAAGATTACACAACAGCAGATACCCGCGGAAGAAAGAGGCGGTGTGAGTGATGCAAATATTGTCAGCGCATGTGGTGTTGTGACACTTGATGGTTTCGGACCGTTTGGTGACGGAGATCATACAGTAAAAGAGCGGGCGAGCAAGGAGAGTTTTGTCCGTCGCATAGAGATGAGCAGAAAGCTCTTTGGGTATTTTATAAAAAATTTAAAATTTTAGGGGATGTCAATGAAAAAAAGAAAAATCGGCATGTGGTTATACAAGAATGGCGGCGGAGACAAAATAGCAAAAAAAATAATTAAAAAACTCAAAGAAAGAAACATTGAAGTATTAAACGATATTAATTTGCGTCATGCGATTGCAAAAAATGCGCATATACTCTATCACGGAAAAGAGTATCATGGAGAAAAACTCGATACACTGGATCTGTTTTTTTCCTATAATGCAGGGGAACAGACACAGTATCAAATGTACCTGTATCAGGCATTAAACCGAATTATTCCGATGATTAACTCTTATGAGTCTTTTGCTTTGACAGAAGATAAGTTTCAGACCTCGTTTGTTCTGAGAAACAGCGGTGTGAAAACAGCTGATTATAAGCTGTGTCATCGGGATGATGGGCATGAACTTAAAAAAATCATTAAAAAATGGGACAAAATGGTCTACAAGCCTACTGATGGCTGGGGTGGTGTGGGACTTACCAAAATCGAGAATGAAGCAAGCCTGGATATGCTTATGCCTTTTTTAAATCAGATGGATCTGCGCTATTTTTATGTAGAAAAATTTATTGATTATGACAATACGGATTTCAGAGTTGATATTGTTGATGGAGAATTTGTTTCGTGTTACGGAAGAAAAGCAAGCGGAACCGACTGGCGTACAAATGTGACAAGCGGCGGCAGTGTTTTTGTACGTGAAGCAAATGACGAAGTTGTCAGTATTGCAAAAAAAGCATGCAAAGCAACAGGTGTGGATATTGGTGGCGTAGATATTATTTATGACAGAGAAAAAGAAGAGTATATTGTTTTGGAAGTAAACGGTATTCCTGCTTTTGCTACTCCTGAACAGGAAAAAATGGGATTAAACTTTAATGACAAAAAAATTGATTTAATTGTGGATTTAATTGACAGAAAAACGAAGTAAGAGTATCATTTCAAAAAAATGAAGGCAATGGCTTGAGACAACAATATAGTTCATATGATGAATGTATAAATTTTTTTAATTCTGCTCAAAAGAGACATCCAAATCTTGTTAAAGTAGAAACAATAGGACAAACATGGGAAAGCAGAGATATTATTGCTGTCTCAATTACTAAAAATGTAGAGGCACATCTGAAAAAACCTGCACTTTTTTACACAGGTACAATTCATGCAAGAGAATGGATTGGAATAGAACTTTCTCTTGCTTTTGCAAAATATATTTTAGAACATATTGATTATGAACCACAACTTAACAAAATATTGGACAATACAACACTCTATATGGTCCCCTGTGCAAATCCGGATGGTTTCGAATACTCAAGAAACCATTTTTCTTTTTGGAGAAAAAACCGTAGAAAAAATCCTGACGGAAGTTACGGGGTTGATTTAAACAGAAATTTCAGTGTAGGTTTTACCCCGAACAAAAATTATACTTCGAATGTCTACTCTGGTCCGAAACCGTTCAGTGAACCGGAAACCGCAGCCATTAGAGATTTTATACTCGAACGCAAAAATATTACAATTGCTTTGGACTACCATTCTCAGGGCAATGTATTTTTTCCTGCACACAATTTTATTCATGAGGATGCGGAGGATGCTGTTGACTTGAATCTTCTGGCGGGAAATATGGCAGAAGAAATAAGAAAAGAGTCTTCTCGTGAATACGGCATTCATATGGGAAAACCGCCTGTGCATCTCATTTCAGGAAGCGGACGCGAGTTTTACTATTCTCAGGGAATCCTTTCGCTAGTAGCAGAAGTCGGAACGAGAAACATCAGTGACTATATTGAGAATATGAGTGAGAATATCCAGGAAAATATTCCAGCTTTGATTATGGCTCTCTCCGAAGTAAACAATTACAAAAAAGAAAACAATTTACAACGTGTTGAAAATTTTGTGGCAACAGGCATTGGGGCAAAAGAGGTAGAACTCAGCTGGGAATATATAGAAGACGAAACAATTTATTTTGAAATTTATCGTTCAACAAAACTCAAAGGGTTTGCGCAGGCCTCCAATCGAATTGCCATGACGAAAATGAAAAGTTTTACAGATTCCAATTTAAAGAGTTCGACAAATTATTATTATTATATTCGTGCGGTCTGCAAGGACAAGTCAATTAAATCACCTTATGCTCAACTTGTTGCGGTAAGAACAAAACCGGCTGAAAATATGTTTTCCAAAATTTTATATCCCATTGCAAGCAAAATAGGATATGTCGGAGAAAAGACACAAAAGAACAAAGATCATTTTGGGAACAATTCTCTGTTTGTCGGAATTTCAGAACAAAAAGGGGAGTGTTACGGAGTGTGTGGATTTTCCTTAATGACAATTCCGGAAAATGCGATTATTACAGCAGCAAAAATTTCATTTTATCCGATGAACCGGGTTGCTGTACAGGTTGAGCGCTATGGTCAGTGGCGGGTTGGACAGATGGATGAGCGTACAATAGACAAAATAGACAGTTTTGATGATATAAAAAATGCAAAAATGCTTTCTTATATAGATCGACCAACCTCTTCACATCAATTGGCTCAGGGTATATGGAGAGAATATCAATTTGCAGAACAGGAAATAAAAGTTCTTGAAAAAGCTTTAAAAAGACGAGAAGCATATTTTAGAATGCAAGGACCGACCTCTTTGCCGCTTGACAGGTCTTCTCAGTTGATGCAGTGGGATATCGGATATGGAAAATTCAGTGGAGGATTAACCTACAGACCAAAGCTTGATATTTCGTATACCATACATGAAGCAAAACTGGATATTCAATCTTCTTATGAGTTTACAGTCAATCATGACAATATAAAAGATAATGCGCTTAAATCCGGATATGACGCAAGTGGCAACCTGAAATATGCATGCATTGAATTTGATTTATTGAATTTACCGGATATGGAAAATACCGTAGTATCTGATGCGTATATAGATTTACAGGCATATCAGGTGAATGCAAAAGAGAATAATTTACGTTTTCATATAGAACTGGTGGAACCGATTACAGGTGAAATTACCTATGAGAAGATAAAAAACAGAAACATTATTGAGAGAATCGGATATGACGTAAGTATTACAGAGATCAAGAGGTCTTCAAAACAGAGATTTGTTTTTGATACATATGCAATTCAGGAAATGCTTGAGTTGGCAAAAGAAAAGAAGAAAGCCTTTTTTGTAATTTCCGCTTCATCAGAAACTGAGATGTCCAAAAATGCTGATGTAAACTGGATAGACAATAAAAAAATAGATAAACCGGTTTTAACTTTGGATTACATCCGTAAAAGGAAAAATCCGCCAAAACAGGTAGAGAACTTACGGGCAAGTATGGAAAACGGAATAATAAAACTGCAGTGGGAAAGTCCTGAAGACGACGGCTACAGAGGTGTGATTGTTGTAAAAAACAGATTCAAGGTTCCATGCTCTCCTTATGATGGGCAAAAACTCTATGGCGGCAGTGATAATTATACGTATGATAATTTTGGTGATTTGAATGTTCATAAATATTATGCAGTATTTTCATATGATGATGTTCCAAATTTTTCTGAACCTGTATATATTGAAGTAAACAGTTAGAAGTTTGTTTGAGTCAAACTTCTATAAAAAGTAACAAATAAAAAACTTCAAAAACTTTTTAAAAAACCCACCAAACATTAAGCAGTCTCTAAGCAATACTCCCCTATAATTCCCATCCACAAACAGAGAGACCTGATTTAAAAGGCCTAGAGAGACTTCAAGTAGAAGCTTTTAAAAATGTTTGAGATCATTGAAAACTAAGCAAGTAAGAGACTTTTTAACTTTAGAGTTAAAGAGATAAATTACTTAGAAATAACTAATAAACAACAACCGTCTATTCTATTTTGAAATCCATACAGGTTTACCTGTATGGTTCCCTTAATAGTAATAGATAACTATACAGTCTAGTAATAGAACCTTAAGCAGTTTTATTAAGACTTAAAATAACAAAGCCAATGATTTAATAATCTTGGGCAAAAGATCAGTAATAAGTTTACTTATCTTTTCATAATAGTTAATTGCAGAGTTTCAATCAGTAAGAGAGAAGATGCACTAGTGCATCGAGCCTCACGCTGAGTGAAACCCAGTGTTAACGCAGAGAAGGGACTTTGTTTCTTCTCGTTTCAATTATGGAGAGTTTGATCCTGGCTCAGAATGAACGCTGGCGGCGTGCTTAACACATGCAAGTCGAACGGTAACAGATAGTAGCTTGCTACTATGCTGACGAGTGGCGCACGGGTGAGTAATATATAGATAATGTGCCCCTTGGACCGGGATAGCCATTGGAAACGATGATTAATACCGGATACTCCTTCTTATCACAAGATAAGTCGGGAAATGGATTCCGCCAAGGGATCGGTCTATATCCCATCAGCTAGTTGGTAGTGTAAGAGACTACCAAGGCGATGACGGGTAGCGGGTTTGAGAGGATGATCCGCCACACTGGTACTGAGACACGGACCAGACTCCTACGGGAGGCAGCAGTGAGGAATATTGCACAATGGGGGAAACCCTGATGCAGCAACGCCGCGTGGAGGATGACGCATTTCGGTGTGTAAACTCCTTTTATATGTCAAGAAAATGACGGTAGCATATGAATAAGCACCGGCTAACTCCGTGCCAGCAGCCGCGGTAATACGGAGGGTGCAAGCGTTATTCGGAATCACTGGGCGTAAAGGACGCGTAGGCGGGGTGGAAAGTCAGGTGTGAAAGCCTACAGCTTAACTGTAGAACTGCACTTGAAACTCTCACCCTAGAGTATGGGAGGGGCAGATGGAATTAGTGGTGTAGGGGTAAAATCCGTAGATATCACTAGGAATACCGAAAGCGAAGGCGATCTGCTGGAACATAACTGACGCTAAGGCGTGAAAGCGTGGGGAGCAAACAGGATTAGATACCCTGGTAGTCCACGCCCTAAACGATGAACACTAGTCGTCGGGATGCTAGTCATCTCGGTGATGCACTTAACAGATTAAGTGTTCCGCCTGGGGAGTACGGTCGCAAGATTAAAACTCAAAGGAATAGACGGGGACCCGCACAAGTGGTGGAGCATGTGGTTTAATTCGAAGATACGCGAAGAACCTTACCTAGCCTTGACATTGATAGAACACTTTAGAGATAGAGTGGTGCCCTTTGGGGAGCTTGAAAACAGGTGCTGCACGGCTGTCGTCAGCTCGTGTCGTGAGATGTTGGGTTAAGTCCCGCAACGAGCGCAACCCTCGTCCTTAGTTGCTAGCAGGTTAAGCTGAGCACTCTAAGGAGACTGCCTTCGTAAGGAGGAGGAAGGTGAGGACGACGTCAAGTCATCATGGCCCTTATGGCTAGGGCTACACACGTGCTACAATGGGGCGTACAGAGTGTTGCGATACCGCGAGGTGGAGCTAATCACTTAAAGCGTCTCTCAGTTCGGATTGGAGTCTGCAACTCGACTCCATGAAGCTGGAATCACTAGTAATCGTAGATCAGCAATGCTACGGTGAATACGTTCCCGGGTCTTGTACTCACCGCCCGTCACACCATGGGAGTTGATTTCACCCGAAATCGGGAAGCCAACCTTCGGGGGGCTACCGCTTACGGTGGAATTAGCGACTGGGGTGAAGTCGTAACAAGGTAACCGTAGGAGAACCTGCGGTTGGATCACCTCCTTTCTAGAGTAAAGAGCACTCATTCGATTGAGTGGCTCAACACAAGAAAATCTCACACGAGAAATAGTTTATTGGTTGTTTCAAAAGTTACTTACTTGCTTAGTTTTCAGTGATCTGTGTTCATTTGAATTACGATTATAAAATGGGGAATTAGCTCAGCTGGGAGAGCGCCTGCCTTGCACGCAGGAGGTCAGCGGTTCGATCCCGCTATTCTCCACCATTTCTTAGCGATTTGCACTTAAAAAAGAAACTCACATACTAAAGTATGCTTCGCTTCTTTTTTAAGCACAACTCATCTAAGAAACAAGTTTCTAAATTAAATATAAGTTCTTAAAGTCATAAGAATTTATATTTGGTTTAAAAACCAAACGATCATTAAATTACAATTGTTAAAGTCAACAACTTTAATTATAGAGATATAATTAAAAACTAAATAACTACAATAACAGATCATTCATCTTGTTTAATGTATTCATACATTAAATAAGGTAGTGAACGCAACATAGAATAAAAAGATATTAAGGGCCATAGGTGGATGCCTTGGCTAGTAGAGGCGATGAAAGACGTACTAGGCTGCGAAAAGTCTCGGGGAGCTGCCAAGAAGCTTTGATCCGGGAATTTCTGAATGGGGCGACCCAGCACGGAGCGATTCGTGTTACCACCTTCGGGTGGGGCGAACTTGGGGAAGTGAAACATCTCAGTACCCAAAGGAAGAGAAATCAAACGAGATTCCGAGAGTAGCGGCGAGCGAAATTGGAATAGGGCGCATACATTTAGCATATTTGTTAGCAGAACATTCTGGAAAGGATGAGCATAGAGGGTGATACTCCCGTAAGCGAAAACATTTATGTGGAACTAAGGTATGGAACGAGTAGGTCGGGACACGTGTTATCTTGACTGAATATGGGGGGACCACCCTCCAACCCTAAATACTACTACTAGACCGATAGCGAACAAGTACCGTGAGGGAAAGGTGAAAAGGACCGCGGTGAGCGGAGTGAAATAGAACCTGAAACCTATGGCTTACAATCATTCGGAGCACTATTATAATGTGTGACGGACTGCCTTTTGCATAATGAGCCTGCGAGTTGTGGTATCTGGCAAGGTTAAGCGAACGCGAAGCCGTAGCGAAAGCGAGTCTTAATAGGGCGACATAGTCAGATGCTGCAGACCCGAAACTGAGTGATCTATCCATGAGCAGGTTGAAGCTGGTGTAAGAGCCAGTGGAGGACCGAACCCGTAGAAGTTGAAAATTCTTGGGATGACTTGTGGATAGGGGTGAAAGGCCAATCAAACTCAGTGATAGCTGGTTCTCTCCGAAATATATTTAGGTATAGCCTCGAGCATTAGCGTATAGGGGTAGAGCACTGACAGGGCTAGGGCTGCTTACCGCGGTACCAAACCCTATCAAACTCCGAATACTATACGTGTAACCTCGGGAGTCAGGCGTAGGGTGATAAAATCCTATGTCGAGAGGGGAACAACCCAGACTAACAGCTAAGGTCCCAAAGTTTTATCTAAGTGGAAAAGGATGTGGAGTTGCTGTGACAACCAGGAGGTTGGCTTAGAAGCAGCCATCCTTTAAAGAAAGCGTAACAGCTCACTGGTCTAGCGATTCTGCGCCGAAAATATAACGGGGCTAAGATAAACACCGAAGCTTTAGATTTACAGTTTACTGTAAGTGGTAGGAGAGCGTTCCATTCAGCGCTGAAGGTATACCGGTAAGGAGTACTGGAGCGGATGGAAGTGAGCATGCAGGCATGAGTAGCGAGAAAAGAAGTGAGAATCTTCTTCGCCGTAAACCCAAGGTTTCCTACGCGATGCTCGTCATCGTAGGGTTAGTCGGGACCTAAGTCGAGTCCGAAAGGGGTAGACGATGGCAAATCGGTTAATATTCCGATACCGACATTACATCGTTTGAGTGATGGGGGGACGCATAGAGTTAAAGGGGGTCACTGATGGAATAGTGGCTCGAAGGACGTAGGTCGTAGCGTAGGCAAATCCGCGCTACATGAGACCGAGATCTGACAGGCTGGTCAATCTTTTCGGAGAGCGACCAGAACCCTTGATACTGTCGTGCCGAGAAAAGCCTCTAAACGAGATGATATGTCGCCCGTACCGTAAACCGACACAGGTGGGTGAGATGAGTATTCTAAGGCGCGTGGATGAACCCTTGTTAAGGAACTCTGCAAACTAGCACCGTATCTTCGGTATAAGGTGTGCCTTATTTGTTAGGAGATTTACTCTCCAAAGCATTGATAGGTCGCAGCAAAGAGTCCCTCCCGACTGTTTACCAAAAACACAGCACTCTGCTAACACGTAAGTGGATGTATAGGGTGTGACGCCTGCCCGGTGCTCGAAGGTTAAAAGGATTGCTTAGCATTAGCGAAGGCATGAATTGAAGCCCGAGTAAACGGCGGCCGTAACTATAACGGTCCTAAGGTAGCGAAATTCCTTGTCGGTTAAATACCGACCTGCATGAATGGCGTAACGAGATGGGAGCTGTCTCAACAAGGGATCCAGTGAAATTGTAGTGGAGGTGAAAATTCCTCCTACCCGCGGAAAGACGGAAAGACCCCGTGCACCTTTACTATAGCTTGACACTGCTATTGGGATATTCATGTGCAGGATAGGTGGGAGCCGTTGATTCATAGACGCCAGTTTATGATGAGGCATCCTTGAGATACCACCCTTGAATATTCTGATAGCTAACTCCGTACGGTTATCCCGTGCGAGGACAATGTCTGGTGGGTAGTTTGACTGGGGCGGTCGCCTCCTAAAAAGTAACGGAGGCTTACAAAGGTTGGCTCAGGTGGGTTGGAAATCCACCGTAGAGTATAATGGCATAAGCCAGCCTGACTGTGAGACAGACAAGTCGAGCAGAGTCGAAAGACGGTCATAGTGATCCGGTGGTTCTGTGTGGAAGGGCCATCGCTCAAAGGATAAAAGGTACGCCGGGGATAACAGGCTGATCTCCCCCAAGAGCTCACATCGACGGGGAGGTTTGGCACCTCGATGTCGGCTCATCGCATCCTGGGGCTGGAGCAGGTCCCAAGGGTATGGCTGTTCGCCATTTAAAGCGGTACGCGAGCTGGGTTCAGAACGTCGTGAGACAGTTCGGTCCCTATCTTCCGTGGGCGTAGGATTGTTGAGGAGAGCTGACCCTAGTACGAGAGGACCGGGTTGGACGAACCACTGGTGCACCAGTTGTCCTGCCAAGGGCATAGCTGGGTAGCTACGTTCGGATGAGATAACCGCTGAAAGCATCTAAGCGGGAAGCCAACTCCAAGATGAACGTTCCCTGAAGTACGCTTGAAGACTACAAGCTTGATAGGCTGGATGTGTACGCACAGCAATGTGTTTAGCTGACCAGTACTAATAGTACGTTTGTCTTTTTACCAAGTTCTTAAATGAACACAATTGCTTCACTACCTTATTTAGTGTATTTATTAAATAAGAGATATGTTAGTAGTTATTTGGAACCGGTACTTTAGTGCCGGCTGTTGTTGATTTTACCAATTCTAACTTAATGAGCAATCATTAACTCACTCAACTGGTCCTTGTAAGATCAGATATAAATACATCAGTCAGATGTCTTTATATCTGATCTTGTCTAGGTGGCTATAGAGAGAGGGAAACGCCTGGCCCCATTCCGAACCCAGAAGCTAAGCCTCTCATCGCTGATAATACTGCAGGTTTCACTTGTGGGAATGTAGGTCGCTGCCTAGTTGATCAGATTTTTATCAACAATCCATTCATTTTTTACAATATCCATATTTACTTTATACAAACGTTCAAGATAATAATCTCTTGAAACTTCTTTTGCTCCTAATGATTTAAGATGTGGTGTCGGTACCTGACAGTCAATAAAATCATATCCCCATACTTTTAAATGTTTTACCAATACCGCATATGCAGCTTTTGACGCATCACTGACTTCTGCAAACATTGATTCTCCACAAAACACTTTTCCTATTGTCAATCCATACAACCCGCCTACCAGTTTGCCATCGAGATAACTTTCCACCGAGTGTGCTATACCCATGCCGTGCAAAACATTGAATGATTCTGCCAGATCTTTATTTATCCATGTACCATTTTGATCTTTTCTTGCAACAGAAGCACATTTATGCACAACTTCTTGAAATCTGCTATCAAATGCATATTCGAACTTTTTCAATTTTTTTTTCAATGAACGTCTTAATTTAAAGTCATCAAGCTCCATAATAAGACGCGGATTCGTTGACCACCACAGTATCGGGTCTTGCTGCGAGTACCAGGGGAAAATACCATTTTGGTATGCTTTTAATAATCTAGAGGGATTTAAATCTCCTCCCCATGCTACTATACCTTCTTTGTTCGCATCATGGGGATCAGGAAAGGAGAGTGAATAATTGTCAAGCTGCGGCAAATACATTAAGCTTCTTCGTATACATTCTCTAAAGTGTCATTTTGTATTATCACTTCTACTTTTCCGCCATTTTTAAGTTTTCCGAATAAAATTTCATCACTGAGTTTATCGGTAATATTATTTTTAATATACCTTTTAAGCGGTCTGGCTCCCATTTCCGGTGAATAGGTTTTTTCAGCAATAAATTTTATAACTTTATCGGAAACAGTTACAATTATTTTTTTCTTTTTTAACTCTTTATTGAGTTCTGCTATGAATTTTTGTACAATTTTTTCGACTATTTCATGACTCAATTGCCCAAATTCTATAATAGCATCTAATCTATTTCTGAATTCCGGAGTAAAAAATGATTTTAGTTCTTCGTTTTTAGAAATAGATTCATCTTTATTGAATCCCATTACATTTCTGGCTTGAGCTCCAATATTTGATGTCATTATCAGTATAACATTCTGAAAATCGGCTTTGTAGCCATTATTGTCAGTGAGTGTTGCGCTGTCCATTATCTGTAGTAACACATTTATGAGTTCAGGGTGTGCCTTTTCTATTTCATCAAGCAGTAAAACTGTATAAGGATGCTTTTTGATGGCTTCTGTAAGCAGTCCTCCCTGCTCATATCCTACATATCCAGGAGGCGCTCCTACCAAACGGCTGAGAGCATGTTTCTCCATATATTCGCTCATATCAAATTTTTCAAAATTGATCCCTAAAATTTCACTTAATGCAATTGCCAGTTCGGTTTTTCCAACACCTGTCGGTCCTGAAAATAAAAATGAAGCTATGGGTTTGTTCGGAGGTGTTAGTCCTGCTTTTGATATTTTAATAGCTTTTGTCACCATCTCTACAGCTTTTTCCTGACCAATAACTCTTTGTCTGAGTTTATCTTCTAAATGTTGCAAAGATGCCGTTTCATTATTAGATATTTTTGAATTACTGATACCCACAATAGATGCTATAGTTTTTTGAATATCATTTGCGGTTACTTTTTCTTTTTTTCTTTTTTGAAGATGAAATGATGCTGCTGTTTCATCAATTAAATCTATGGCAATATCTGGTAAAAATTTGTCAGTAATGTAGCGTTTAGAGAGATCCACTGCTGTTTTTAATGCCTTGTTTGTATATTGTACAGAATGGTGTTTTTCATATTTGCCTTGAAGTCCCTTGAGAATGAGATAGCTTGTTTTTTTCGATGGTTCATTAACATCTATTTTGGAAAATCTTCTGCTGAGTGCCTTGTCTTTTTCAAACCCGTTTCTGTATTCTGCAAAAGTTGTAGCTCCCATACATTTTATTTCGCCTGAAGCAAGAGCAGGCTTGAGTTGATTGGCTGCATCCATTGTTCCGCTCGTGCTTCCTGCTCCTATAAGTGTATGAATCTCATCTATAAATAAAATTGCTTTAGGTTCACGTTTGAGTTCATCCATAACACCCTTAAGGCGTTTTTCAAAGTCTCCTCTGTACTTTGTTCCTGCAAGCAATGCCCCTAAATCAAGCGCATAAAGATTGGAGTCTTTGATTATGTCAGGAACATCATTCGCTGCAATACGCAGAGCCAGTCCTTCTGCTATTGCTGTCTTTCCAACGCCTGGTTCACCTACAAGTACAGGGTTGTTTTTCTTTCTTCTGCAGAGTATCTGTGTGACTCTTTGAATTTCATTATCTCTGCCTATTACAGGGTCAATTTTTCCTTCTTTGGCTTTTTCTATAAGGTTTATTGTGTATTTTCGTAAATTAGACTCTTTTTCTTCTTCATCCTGGTCTGTGTCAGGATGTGAAATTACTTCCAATATATCCAGTTTTGTTATTTGGTATTTATTGAGCAAAGCATAGGCAAATGTATGTTTCTCTTCAAAAAGAGTTGCCAAAAGATCCCCTATATCAGCATTCGTTTGACCGGATGACTGAACATGGCGCACCATCTTATCAATCAAACGGGAAAGCGCTACGCTTTCATAAGGGTCCTGTATTATATCGGCAGGAAGTGTTTCCATATTTTTTTTGATGTATTCGCCAAGTTCTTCTTTCATTTTTGACACATTCCCGCCACATGTTTCTATAATTGATGCGCCCTCATCCGAACTTAACAAAAGGTAAAATATATGCTCAATTGTCAGGTATTCATGGTGGAGCTGTTTTGCAAATATTACAGATTTTTGAAATATATCATTGAGTGATGAGCTTATCATGTTATTCTTCCTCCATTGTGGCTTTTAGGGGAAAGCCGTTGTCTTTCGCTTTGCGACGTACTTGCTTAAGCTTTGTCTCTGCGATTTCATATGTGTAAACACCACACAAACCTCTGTTTTTTTTATGTACTTCAAGCATAATATCCTGCGCTTCTTCATATGTTTTATGAAAAATTTCCATGAGAATATCGACTACAAAATCCATAGGCGTATAATCATCATTGAGTAAAAATACAAAATATTTTTTTGGATATTTCAGTATTGTCTGTTCGTCTATTTCTAAGTCTGTTTTTGTTGCCATTTTTTCTACTTTGCTGCTTGAATAAAATCATTTATAATTTCTACCGGGTTTTCAAGTCCGATAGAAATTCTAATAAGACCATCGGTAATTCCAAGAAATTCTCTGGTTTTTTCGTCAAAATCACTGTATATAGTTGATGCCATATGCAGGGCGAGTGTTCTTGAATCGCCTATGTTGGCAGTAATTGTTGCTATTTTTGTTTTACGTAAAAAGTCGTATGCACGTTCTTTGCTTTGCATATCAATTGTCAAAAGGGTTCCGCATCCATATTGAAAATCTTCTTTATACCGTGCATGGTGAGGATGAGACTGAATACACGGATGGTTTACCGCTATACCATGTTTGGCAAGTTCCAGGGCCACTGTTTCAACACTTTTGACTATTCTTGGAAGTCGGAGTGCCAATGTTTCGAGTCCGAGTAATGTTTGATAGCTGGCATGTGCATTTGCGCTCATTCCCAAGTCTCGTAAAGCCCGTTTTTTTGCATTAGGTATGAGAGCCGTTTTCCCCGCTCCTTTGATAAACTTTTCAAGGAATGCGTAACGTTCTGTCTTAAATTTGTCAGCATTTTCATGTATGGTGCGAAAAACCACACAACCGCCTAGTGCAGAGGAATTTCCAGAGATGATTTTCGTAGTTGAATAAACCGTGATGTCAGCACCAAGAGCCAAGGGCGAAACACTTAAGGGAGTAATAGTGTTGTCGACGATGAGCGCTACATTTGATTCATTCGCAATTGCAGCGATTCTTTTAATATCAGGAAGCCTCATATTCGGATTACCGACACTTTCTAAAAAAATTATTTTTGTATTTTTGTTTATGGCATTTTCTATGCTGTCAAATTCGTCAACATCAAAAAAGTGAGTTTTTATACCAAATCTGCTGAGAGTTTCATCAAACAGTGCGTATGTCCCGCCAAACAATCCGCCTATGCTAATGATTTCATCTCCTTGAGAAAGCAGGGACATTACGGCAAGAGATGTCGCTCCCATCCCTGAGCTTGTTGCAACAGCTCCAATACCACCATCCATCTCTGCCATGATTGATTCAAGTTTTGCTGTTGTTGGGTTGCCCATTCTAGAATAGAGAGGCTTTTTTACACTGCCATTGAAAATCCCTTCTGCTGTTTCCGGACTTCCATAAGAAAAAGAAGCTGAGGATACTATACTCGGAGAGACCGCTCCTTCTTTACTTCCGATACTTTGTACAAATTTTGTGCAGTAGTCTTCAAATTTATTCATATTTCATGCCTTTTAATTATCTATAAATTATAGCAAATTAGAGATAATATTTATCCTATGTACTTTAATTATGTTAGAATTCTAAAGAAGAAATTTATTAATTAATATTAGGAAACGCAAATGGATAATCAAACAGCTTTGAATAAACTCAGTGAAAAAGTTTCAAGTATTCTTGAAAAATATCATACGCTCATAGATGAAAATGAGAAGATGCGAAATGAAATCGTGACACTCAAAGCAGATTGTGCATTGAAAAATCAGGAAATTGAAAGACTGCATGAAGAAAATGCTCAAAAAGATATAGAAATAGAAGAAATTGTAAACAAAATCGAAAGTATTTTAGGTTAATAATATAATGAGTAAAAAAATTGGACTACATATCGGAGGCCGCAGATTTGATGTTGATGTGGAAGATAAATTTGCCAATTTTTTACAGAAACAGATGATAAAAGATTTTAACATGGAAGGAAACAATGATATTAAAGTTTTACTCCAGGCATATGTACGAAAAAACCATGAATTGTATTTGCAAAATCAAAAAGTAGAAGAAATATTAGTAAAAATTGAAGATTAGACACTGTTTTATAATTATATAAGTTATAAGTGATATAATTTCAGCCTCTCAATCAGAGAATGGTGTGCGCTCGTAGCTCAGCTGGATAGAGCACTGGTTTGCGGTACCAGCGGTCACATGTTCGAATCATGTCGGGCGCACCATACTTAAACTTCCTCACCTATTTAACCAATAAATTTTAATGGTATGTTATTCAGTATAACTCTTCTCAAATAAAAATAACACTTGATGTCAGAATTGGCATAAGAATTTATTAATTGACAAAACTTGTCCATCTAATTTCCTATAATCTTTACACTTCAAAAAAAGGAACAAGAAGATGAAAAAAATAATAATAGGTGCAGTTTTGGCATCAACAATGGCATTGGCAGGTAGTTACACTTTAGCTCCAGATGGTAGTTATGTTAGCGGGGATACTGCAACTTTAGCTCCTGACGGCACATATGTAGGCGGTAATAGTGCAACACTAACTCCAAATGGTTCTTATGTAGGGGGTTCGAGCAGTACTATGACGCCAAATGGTAATTATGTAGGTGGATCAACAAGCACTTTGGCCCCTGATCGCTCTTATGTTGGTGGTAACACTGCAACTTTGGCGCCTGACGGTTCTTATGTAGGGCAATGATTTTTAGCATAGCTTTTATTGCTATGCTCATGTAAAAGTTCTTTGCATGCAAAAATAAGCTATCGTTGCGGCACCCAATTCTCTTTCATATCACCAAATTCTTCTTTATCAGTATGCAGAAATTTTTTTACCATCTGCTCAGTATATCTATCCATCTTTTGGTATTCCTGTGCAAACTCTTCATGTGAAACATACTTGACAAGAGGTTCTTGTTTGTAGCGATGGGTGATTATTTTCATCTGCTGTGCCTCTTGAATATACTCATCATGGCGGCTTATAACTACAAAGCCTTCTTTTAACAGCTCTTTATTATGTAATGTGTCAATTGTATATACTGTTTCTGAATATTTTATCTTGATATAACCACGGGAGATAAGCTTGTCTATAGATGCTGGGAGTACATCTAATTCCCTTTTTCCATAATCAAATGATGTGGCTACACTTATTCATACTCAGAACATTTAGCAATTCTGAGATCAAATATCAGTATGAGTAAGGAAAAAGAGAAGATGAGAAACAGTAAATATACAAGAGAGTTTAGAGATTCCAGTGTGCAGTTAGTTTTAAATTCAGAAGAGTCAACAGCAAAGATTGCTAGGGACTTGGATGTTAATGAAAAAACGCTTTATAATTGGGTTAGAGAGTATAAAAAAGCCAATAATATTCCCATAGCACCAAGAGGTGGGTTTACAAGAAGCAACAGCATTAAAGAAACCGCAGAAGAGGAAAATAAACGCCTGCGTGCAGAGAACAAACTCCTCAAGCAGGAACGTGACATATTAAAAAAGGCAACCGCGTATTTCGCAAAAGAAACTCTGTAAAATACGCATGGATACAAGAACACTCAAACGAGTTTCAAATAGCAGTGTTGTGTAGAATACTTCAAGTCGATAAAGCAAGTTATTACCACTGGATAAAGCAAGGATGCCAGATGCAACAGATAGATAAAAAACTTAATGAACTCATTGAAATTATCTTTATGCAGGGAAGAGAGAACTACGGTACCCGACGAATTAAAGATAAACTGGTACAAAGGTATGGATTTGTTGTTTCTCTTCGTCGCATAGGGCGTATAATGCGTGAACTGGGGCTTGTTGCAAAGACGAAAAAACGCTATAGAATCAATACAACAAACTCAAATCACAACTTACCTGTTGCACCAAATATTTTAAACAGAGATTTTTATGCTTCATATCCTGATGAGAAATATGTTGGCGATATCACTTATATTCCAACAAATGAAGGATGGTTGTATTTAGCGACTGTAATGGATTTATACTCCCGTCGCATTGTTGGTTGGTCAATGGATGACACGATGAAAGTATCACTTGTAAATGATGCTTTAAATATGGCACTTATTGCCAGAAAACTAGCAAAAGGTTTAATCTGGCATACTGATCGAGGTAGTCAATATGCTTCATACTCTCACAAGGATTTATTACAACAACATGGCATAATTCAGAGTATGTCTCGTAAGGGTAATTGTTGGGATAACGCGGTGGCAGAGAGCTTTTTTCATACACTCAAAACTGAACTCATTTACCATGAGATATTTGAGACAAAAGCTCAGGCTAATCAAGCTATATTCGAGTATATCGAAGTTTATTATAACCGACAAAGAATGCACTCTGCAAATGGTAATTTATCACCTGTTGAGTTTGAAGAAAAAATGATGTTACAAGTTGAAACAGCAGCTTAGAATCTTTATGGATAAGTATGAAATAGGGTTGACACATCAGAGAGATTGTAGTTGTTTTTGCAGTGAGGCATCAAGTGTGAGTGGTATCACTTTTGTAACAGTTACATTCTCTCTTGCGCTAATAATAGAAGCCAAGAGTAAAAGTAGAACGAATATTGTTTTTTGCATAGTGAAAATCCTTTTTTAAATTTTGTTCGTATTTATAGCTTAAAATGGATTTTCATCATCCATATCCATATCTTAGAACCTTTGAGAATATCTTATTTCTATATCTCTTGAGAGATTTCCCACCAATATGATTTTGTTGTACATTTTGATTCCTTCATCAGTTTGCGATATATTACTCTTTGCTATGGACAGATATTGTCAATGAATAAAACTATTGTGAAATATTATAACAAATATGCTCTTACATCAGTTTCAATCTTCTCTCTTAAAGAATCAGGCGAAACAACTTTCATATGAGGAATCCACTTTTTTACAAGATCTTCTATCTCCATCTCCTGTGTTACCGTAAATGAGAACAATACACTTCCATCATTCTTTTGCTCTATAATCTTTTGAGAAGGTAAAAATTGTTTCATCTTGAAATATTTTGCTTTCTTTGGGCTTACTTCTACCACTACCTCTATAAGGTGTTTTCTAAAAGATGGCGTATATTTGGGGTAGGGGGTTTGTATGGTTTTTACAAAGTCAACTATATCCGGATTATGATGAAATGTTTTTTTATGAAGCACAATATCTGTAATATTTGTAACTCTAAAAATACTAAAAGGATATGCCTCATTTGCATTCTCACCCACAAGATAAAAGTTTTCATTGATAAAGAGAATTTTATAAGGTTTGAGTTCATAACTGCTCTCTCCTTTTGCTTCTTGTTGTGTGATGGTGATATATTGCTTGTATGTGATTGCTCTCTCCATCTCACGCAGAAGCTTGACATCCTGTTTCTTTGTTTCAAAAGGTTTTGTGACAAATTCATAACACTCTTTTGATTTTTTGATTTTTGTATTGATAATTTTCTTATCATTCTCATCTATATTTAAACTCTCTAAAATATTGTTTCTTTGTGCAATATTAAACGTCTGTACCATTAAAGCTAAGGTGTCTTGGTCTAAAAAGTTGTTAAAGATCTCTTTTGTTATCGCTTTATAACATCCCTTTTCACCCTTGCCACCGCGAATAAGATCAAAACTCTCAGGAAAATACTCTTTGATTACATCAAGATCTCTACGGATTGTTTTTTCACTTTTTCCAAACCACATTGCATCGTTTTGTAAAACATCAATACAAACTTTTTCTCCACTGTTAAATCTTTTTAAAAGTTCTAAAACTCTCGCTGTTTGATTGGTTGTCATAACACACCTTCAAATTGTTTTAGAAAATTATAACCTTATTTTTGGTCATATTTTGTCTAATGGTGATATGAGTAAGATTAAACCCAGAAAAAACTATATCTTTTTCTGGAAAAGATAAGAAGGAATTGCCCTAATGAAGCTCTATGATAAGGTATTTAATTTTATTGCTGGTCATGGTAGGGGGGGTGGGTATATTCTCCAAGTTATTAATTTGAAAATTAATCCTTGCCAAGCATCAGGAATTTCTAATAAAGCATCTTTAATGCTTCTTAGACTGCATCCGTTAAGAATCTGTTTGGAGTAACCTTGTTTTTGCATTGATTTTCGTAATGTATCCATATCAACTTGGCGGATAAGCTTTATTTCTATAAAAAAAGATTACAATACGTTTATAATTCTAAGGAGAAACAATGAAAATACGAAATCTTTTATGTCTGAGTGGAATGCTTCTGCTTTCAACAACACTCTTTGCCGGCGAAGTTCCTGAGGAAGCGGATGCTTCTCGCGCACATATTGAGGCAAAACACCATGAAGAAGGAAACCTTTATATCGTTGCCAAAGGACTGTTGAGTTTAGGTGACAATTATACGGAAGAAGCAAAAGGCACAGAACCTGAAGCGATTTTAAAAGGTGACACCGGACAGGGTTTCGGAATTGATTTGGGATATAGACTGGGCTATGGTTTTGCTACAGAATTTGATTTTTCATACACACATACTACGGTTACAAAATCTGTTGTCGGTGAGGCAGATGTAAGTGCGGGAGCAGATTATTACAGTTACGGTATAGATTTGCTGTACGGATACCATGTAAATGAGGAAATTGTTCTTTTTGGAAAAGCAGGATGGGAAATTGAGAAAGAAAAAATCAGTGCTTTTGGTATTGACGGAACCAATGACGGATTTACCTATGCTGCCGGAATGGAATACGGTCTCTCTTCGCATTGGGCACTCATAGGAGAGTATGAAGGCTCTTTAATAGACGGTCCGCGCGGAAATAACATTTTTGCCGGTGTCAGTTATACTTTTTAAAACATTCAGACAGTATCTGTGAGCAGAATCTTTCTGCTCATATAAAAAAATACTGTTTCTTCTCCTTATCGCTTAACTGGATAAAGCAGTCCCCTCCTAAGGGATAGCTCGTGGTTCGAGTCCACGTAGGGAGACCAAAAAAAAGGCAAAACTTTTGAAATATTTTTTCTTTGCTTTATTGTTTTTTTTACAACTTCATGGACAAATTACTGCGTATAAAATTACTCCAGACAATACTTTACATGTAACGAAACAAAAAATAAAAATACTTGATGCAAAAATCTTACATTTTGAGACTAAAAAACGTATTCCTTTTCATGAAATTTCAGACCTTGTGTATGAAAATGGGGTTGTTTATTTTGTCAGTGACCAGGGATATTTATATAAATTTTTCATAAATATTCGAAAGAATAAAATCAGCAGTTTGCAATATTTGGATGCTTATGTTTTGAAAAACAAAAAAGGGAAGAAGTTAAAAAAGAAAAAAAGGGATGCGGAAGGTTTGGCACTTTGCAAAGACAGACTGCTGGTATCGTTTGAGAGAAAACAGCGTGTTGTTTGGTACTCAAAAAACGGATTGAAAATAAAGAAAATAAAAATTCATAAAGATCTGCAAAACAAAAATAATTATGCCAGCAAAAACAAAGGGCTCGAAGCCGTTACATGTAATGACAAATATGGTGTTGTGACGGCACCGGAGAGTCCTTTGAAAAATGCAGACCCGCAATACAAAACGCTCTACAGCAAAGAGCATCTTTTTAAGTTTATGGCGGATGGGAGTATTGTAGCTTTGGAGTTTTTTGATGAGGACAGTGTGTTGGTTTTACTTCGTGATTTTAATTATTTGACGCGAAGAAGGATGAGCAGTCTGATAAAAGTACAGCTCAACAACTGCAATGCGAAGTATATCTGCAAGAGTGAAGTTTTAGCAAAACTCGACTCCTCAAACGGTTGGAAACTTGATAATTTTGAAGGGCTCACTCGTGTTGAGGCAAACAAATACCTTATGGTGAGCGATGACAATGAAAATATTTTTCAAAAAACACTGCTGGTGCTTTTTGAAATTATGCCTTAAGTGTTTATCTCGTTTTTAATGAGCTTGGCCAATTCGCTGCATTGCGCGATTTTCTGTGTGTAATTTAAATCATTGTTGAGCAAAATATTGACAAAAGCACTCCCGACTATGACCCCGTCAGCACCTTGCACTTTTTCTTTTGCTGTTTTTTCGTTTACACCGAAACCTACATATACGGGTGTTTGTGTGTATTTTTTGATAGAGTGCAAAAAAGGCTGCAGATCTTCTGCCGTACCTGAGCCTGTAATACCGGTGTAAGCAACCATATAGATGAACTTTTGCGCATCGCTGACAACAGTCTGTATCCTCTCTTCGCTGTCTGTGGGGGCAACAAAAGAGATGTTTGCAATACCGTTGCTTTGAAATAAATCTTTGTATGTCAACGCCTCTTCATGGGGAACATCCGGAATAATCAGTCCGTTTATGCCAAGTTCTTTTGCCAAAGGAATGAGATTTTGCATGTTTTGCTGGTAAAAACTGTTGAAATAACCCATCCAGAGTGTATCTACCTGAGGGGCAATCTCTTTGGAAATTTCAAGCAAATCTTTAAATTTAAATCCAAGTTCAAGTGATTTGTGATTTGCTTTTTCTATGAGAGGACCATCAGCTACAGGGTCTGAAAAAGGAACACCGAGTTCCAAAGTGTCGACACCGCTTTGTGCAAGGGCGAGACTCAAGTCAACTGTAAAAGATTTTTCCGGATAGCCGGATGTTATGTATGCTACTAAGTTTTTCAAATTATTTTTCCAAGTCAGGGATTTTTAATAAGGAGTATTTTATTTTACTGAGTTTGTTGTTCTGTCTCAAGTCGTCATTCCAAACAGCAAACATATCACTGATATTTAACAGCCAGTCTGTTGTTTCATCACTGACAGGCGGTTTTTTTTGACGTAAAGATTCAAGCTCATCTTCAACAAAAGCAGCCAGTTTATTCATTGGTATGATTTTCAAATAACCGCTTGCTGATTTTATATTATGAAATACACGAAAAAGTTCATTGACACTTCTTTCGTACATATTGGGTTTTGAAAGGTCAAGAATCATAACTTCCATGCTCTCAACCATCATAGCATAGTGATCCAAAAACTCATCAATAATTTCAAAATCAAAGTTTTCTTCTAAATCACTTCTTACACCCATAAAATAATTCTCCTGTATAGTTCAGATTATAGCAATTTTTGGCTAAAATACATCTATATAATATAATAAAGAGTTTTAAAATGAGTAAAAAATTAACGATAACAGCTATAAAAAAAAGAAAGGGTGAAAAGCCTTTGGTAATGATAACGGCCTATGACGCACTCTTTGCAAAACTGCTCGAACCAAGTGCAGATATGATTTTGGTTGGTGACAGTTTAAATATGAGCTTTGCAGGCCGCAATGATACAATCAGTACCACATTGGAACAAATGATTTATCACACAAATGCCGTTTGTAAAGGGGCACCAAACAGTTTTGTGATTTGTGATATGCCTTTTGGAACCTATACATGTAAAGAAGATGCTTTACGTAATGCTATAAAAGTTTTTCAAAAGACACCGGCAGACTGTGTGAAGATAGAAGGCGGAACAGACAAAGCAGAGATTATTCAACATTTGACAGAGAACGGCATTGCAGTATGTGGACATATAGGACTTTTGCCACAGTCGGTAAGAAGTGAAGGCGGATACAAAGTCAAAGGGAAAAGTGCTGATGAAAGAGAACAACTCCTCAAAGATGCCAAGGCAGTTGAAGAAGCAGGTGCCTTTTGTATGGTGATAGAAGGAACAAAAGCCGAGGTTGCAAAAGAAGTTGCACAAAGTGTGACGATACCGGTTATAGGAATAGGTGCAGGTGCTGATGTAGACGGCCAGGTTTTGGTATTTTCTGATATGTTGGGATTTTTTGAAGAATTTACTCCAAAATTTGTAAAAAAATATCTTGATGGGGCCACTCTGGTTAAAAAAGCTTTGCAAGAGTATGCGGATGAGGTTGTGAACCGTAAATTTCCGACAGAGGAACATATATACTAATGGAAAGAGTTGTAGATATTGAAACTTTTTCTCTTGAAGAAGAGAGCAGCGAAGTTACATTACGTCCTGATGCCTGGAGTGAATATATAGGGCAGGAACAGATTAAAAAGAATCTTGCTGTTTTTATAGAAGCTTCAAAAAAAAGAGACGAAGCACTTGATCATGTTTTGTTCTACGGACCTCCGGGACTTGGTAAAACAACTTTAGCCTTGATTATCGCCAATGAAATGAATGCAAATATTAAAGTGACAGCCGCACCGATGATAGAAAAAAGCGGTGATTTGGCAGCAATTCTGACAAACCTGGAAGAGGGGGACATTCTCTTTATCGATGAAATACACAGGCTCTCTCCTGCCGTTGAAGAAATCCTATACTCTTCTATGGAAGACTATAGAATAGATATTATCATCGGCAGTGGTCCTGCTGCACAGACGGTCAAGATTGATTTGCCTCGATTTACGCTTATAGGAGCGACAACACGGGCGGGAATGCTTTCAAATCCATTAAGAGACAGGTTTGGTATGAGTTTTCGCATGAATTTTTACAATCAGGAAGAACTGGCAAAAATCATTGTGCAGGCATCGAATAAGCTCGAATGCCAAATCATTCATGAAGCGGCTCTGGAGATTGCAAAAAGAAGTCGTGGAACACCACGTATTGCCCTGCGTCTGTTGCGTCGCGTGAGAGATTTTGCGGAAGTTGCCGATGAAAAAAATATAAATTATCAGCGTACCCGATATGCATTGGATGAACTGGGCATCAATTCACACGGTTTTGATGAAATGGATCTGCGTCTGCTGACGCTTTTAGCAAGTGCCAAAGGACGTGCAATGGGGCTGAGCACTATCGCGGCAGCCTTGAGTGAAGATGAGGGAACGGTAGAAGATGTTTTGGAACCGTATCTGCTTGCAAACGGTTATTTGGAACGGACAGCAAAGGGCAGACGGGCAACACCCGCAACCTACGATGTCTTAAATATGTCATGTGTAAATGAAAACGGGACACTTTTTTAGATGAAATCACAATATTTTATAGCTGTTTTGTTTGCTACTTCTTTGTACTGGATGTATCTTCTGTATGAACCTTTTTTGCTTGTGATGACTATTGCCGCTTTATTGGCAATTTCTACGGCTACGATCAATAACTATTTTGAAGAGTTGTTTTCCTCTCGTTTGTTGGCGGCATTTGTATCAAGTCTGCTGCTTGCCATGCTCTTTTTTGCACCGCTTGGTTACTTTTTGGCAACACTCACAATCAAGCTGAACAATTTGGAGCCGAGCAGTTTGCAAAATATAGAACTCTATATAAACGGGCTGATTACCAATCCACCGAAATTTCTGCTCTTTTTAAAACCTTATCTTGCAGATTCTTTAAAAGGAATAGATATCAACAGTTTGACTACAAATGCTTTACATGTAGCTGCAAAAATTGGAACATTCAGTGCAGGTTTTGTAAAAAATGCTTTTTTGGTCATTGTTTTTTACTTTTTTGCTTTGTATAACGGTTCTACAATTGTAGAGTTTCTCAAACGTGTTGTCCAGATGTCTGTTGAAGACAGTACTTTACTTGCACGGGAACTCTCCGCTGTTATGAGTGTTGTTTTTTATTCCATCATCGCTACGGCAATGTTTGAAGGTGCACTCTTTGGTATAGCAGTCTCTTTTATGGGCTATAACGGCCTGCTCTTTGGCATTATGTACGGATTTGCTTCTTTACTTCCTGTTATAGGAGGAATTTTAATGTGGCTTCCGTTTATGATTTATGAATTTTCGGTAGGACATAATGCAAATGCTGTTTTTATAGCACTCTATTCAATTATTGTGATTTCCATTATAGCAGATACTTTTGTGAAGCCTTTGATAATTAAGGAGATAAACAATCGACTGCTCAAAGAGAGTGATGCACAGCTCAACGAACTTGTTATTTTCTTTGCAATTATTGCAGGGCTGACAACTTTCGGATTTTGGGGAATGATTTTAGGGCCTGCAATAACAGCTTTTTTTCTTGCAATTTTAAAACTTTTTGAAGCCAGAACGCAAGAGTGCGAAACGAAAAATCAGGTATAAATTTCGGGTTTGTCGTTTTTCCATCGACGATGGAGCCAAAACCAAAACTTTGGCTCTTTTTTGATGATGGAAGTGAGCCAGTCGGCTTGGAGTTGTGTTGCTTTTTGTATATCTTCTTTTTCATTCTCTGTTTTATCAACTTTTATCTCATCAGCTATAATTATTGTGTAATTTTCTTCATCATCAGTTCGTATGTGTACGGGCACTATGGCAGCATTGAATTTGCGTGCCAAATAAGCAGGTGTTGCCGTCATACGCAGCGGTTTTCCCATGAATTCAACCATAACACCTTCTTTTTCATTGATATTGGTATCTATTAAAATCCCGCTGGCTTTTCCCTGTTTTATAAGGCGTATAAGAGGTTTGACAACATTTGTTTTCTCAAGATTGGTGTTGCCAAACCTTGCTCTTGCATCGAGCAGCCATTTTTCATAGATTCTGTTCTTGAGCTTTTTGTATACAGGAGCAATGGGTTCTACATGTAAAGCAAGTCCTGCCGCACCAAGTTCCCAGGCACAGTAATGGGGAGTAACATAAATAACAGCACGGTCTTCTTTGTGAATTCTCTCAATTTCTTTTTTATTTATTACTGTAATTCTCTTGGCAATTTCTTCTTTACTCAAATGGCGCATTTCCATAAGGTGTAAAAAGTTATAGAGCAGGTTTTTAAAGCTGTAGCGTGTGATTGTGTCAATTTCTTCGTCACTCATACTGTTGTCAAAGGCATAGTTGAGGTTTTGTCTGACGATACGACGGTATTTTTTTGCTGATTTGTAGCCGATAAAGGCTAAAAAGGTAAAAAATGCTTTGCGTGCTTTATGCGGCACTAGCATTAAAATATGTTCAATGACGAGGAGGAAATTATAGCCCATTGGTTAACAGCTCCTTTGCTTTTTGTATGACTTGTTGTGGAGAAATTTCTTTGATGGAGAAGTCATTTTTATTAATTTTAAGAATATTTACCTTTGAGGGTGATTTGAGTGCTATATTTTTTGGCGTTTCGTAAATCATTCTCGTGGTAGTCGGACCCAAAAGTGTAATGGAGGGAATATTTTGCGCCCATGCCAGATGTGTCGGACCGGTGTCATTCCCTATAAGCAGATCCATGCTCGATATAAAAGATACAAGTTCTCCCAGCGTGAGTTTTGGGGCCAGTACCGCATTTGCCGAATGTGTGCATATCCATTGTGCCTCTTCTTTTTCAGATGCATTGCCCCAAATAATGTAACACTGCTCCTGGAGTCTATTGCAAATGTCGGCAACAGACTCTTTTGGATAAATTTTTGAAGGCCAGGAAGCGCCTATCACAAAGGCAATGTTTTTTTTCTTGTGTTGCAGTGAAAATTCTTTTGTTTGTGAAAAAACGGGTTCTTTGTTTAAAATCATAGCATCCGTAATCTCAAATCCGAGAGCGTCAGCAACAACAAAGCAGTTGCGCTTTATAACATTTTCTTCATACGGGACAGAGGAGGTCGTTTTATAAAAAAGTGCGGCCAAAGATTCACGTATTGAATTTTTATCAAAACCATGGGTATTCTTCCCTATGATTCTGGCAACTGCTGCTGACTTTAAAAGTCCTTGCATATCTATTATAATATCATAATCGGGCAGCATAGAGAGCTCAGCGAATGTTTTTTGTAGCAAGGAAAAGCTTTTTGTCTTTTTGAGTTTTTTTAGATTGACAGTGTGAACTGTATGCAGGTGTTTGTTGTTTTGTAAAATATCTGAAAAAATCTCTTCACTTATCCAGTCTATTTTTGCATCAGGATACTCTTTTTTGATAAACTGCAATACAACTGCACTGTTGATTATATCTCCGAGTGCGGAGAGTCTGACAATAGCAATATTTTTAATATCTTTTTTCATCAATGACATTATACCAATAATAGTAAATCTTTGATATAATTCAAATAAATTAAGAAGGAGTGACTTGTATGGTTCCTATAGATATTCAACATTTTGCCGAAGGCAGAACAAAAGCCAGAGCATATTTTTGTTACCTTTTTTCAAAGAATATTCCCAATAGACTTCCTTCTTTAAGTGAAGATATGATTATGCCGAGACTGCTTAAAATAAAAGCAGATCTTGAAAACTGTGAGGGAGTGTATCTTCTTGACCACAAGGGTGTACAGGTAAGTCCGACTTTTACAAAAGATGATCGGATAGATGATGATATAGGAAAGATTCGTGCTGACCGTGCATACTACTATCGTGCAGTCAGAGAAGGTAGATGTACGATTACCGATCCATATCCGTCACTCATTACAGGTGATTTGACTGTAACGGCATCAGCGCCTATATTTGATGAAAACGGTTCGCTCAGGTATGTGGCATGTATTGATATGCCGCTTGAAGAAGTGTTGAAAATTGCACATCTCAATAAAATGGATATATTCTTTGGAGAATTTTTCAAGTGGACTTATGGTGCTTTTGCATTTGCTTTGGTGGCTATAGCACTTTTGCTTTTCGTAAAAGGGATAGAGAGTTTTTTTGAATATGGAATTTCAATAGGTCATTTTCAGATTAAAGATGTTTTTGAAGCAACAATTTTGCTTACACTCTCTTTGGCAATTTTTGATCTTTCCAAAACCCTTATTGAAGAGGAGATATTAGGACGCTATAAAGAACATGACATAGCAGGCCCGCACAAAACGATGGTCCGCTTTTTGGGTTCTATCATTATTGCACTTTCCATTGAAGCATTAATGCTTGTATTCAAGTTTGCAATTACGGATCCAAACAAGCTGATCTATTCTATGTATATTATTGCGGGTGTAGGTATTCTGATAGTCTCTTTGGCAATATATATCAAATTTACAAAATTAAAGATAGATGAATAATGATAGCAATAATTGATTATAACATGGGAAATTTGGCAAGTGTGAAAAATGCGTTTGCCAAGCTTGGACAAGAGACAGTAGTTGAGAGTAATCCTGATAAATTTAAAGAGTATGACAAGCTGATATTGCCCGGTGTCGGTGCTTTTGGTGATGCGATGCAGCATTTGCATGAACGGAATATGGTAGAGTCCATAAAGGAATTTGCAAAGAGTGACAAACCGATGCTTGGAATTTGTCTCGGAATGCAGCTTTTGTTTGAAAATTCCGAAGAGTTTGGAAAACATGAAGGGCTCGGGCTTATAAAAGGCAGTGTTGTAAAGTTTGATACGAAAAAATTCAATGAACCTTTGAAGGTTCCGCATATGGGCTGGAACAGAATGTTTACAAAAGAGCATCCTCTGTTTGCAGGACTGGATGATGAGCATTATCTGTATTTTGTACATACATACCATGTTGCATGTAAAGATGCCAATGACATTATCGGAGAAACATATTATGGCTATAAATTTACTTCTGCCGTTGCTCACGGTAATATAATGGGAATACAGCCCCATCCTGAAAAAAGCCATAAAAACGGTTTGAAAATTTTAGAAAATTTTATACAACTGTAAGAGAAAAGGAAGAGAGAAATATGACATTATATCCGGCAATAGATTTAAAAGACGGCAAAGCAGTCCGTTTGACAAAAGGTTTGATGGAGAGTGCGAAAATCTACTCAAACGAGCCTTATGAATTAGTGAAAAAATTTGAAGAAATGGGTGCGGAGTGGGTGCATCTGGTTGATTTAAACGGTGCATTTGCGGGAGAGCCTAAAAATCTTGAACAAATCATCAAAATTCGTCAAAACTCAGATGTAAAACTTGAACTTGGCGGTGGTATTCGTGATGAAGCAACGATTCAAAAGATGTTGGATATCGGAATTGACAGGATTATTTTAGGTTCTATTGCGGTAAAAGATCCTCAGTTTGTAAGAGATATGGCGGCAAAATATCCCATCGCAGTAGGCATAGATGCCATAGACGGATATGTGGCAGTCGAAGGCTGGGGCGAAGTCAGTACCATGCGTGCGACTGATCTGGCAAAAGAGTTTGCAAATGCCGGTGTAGAGGCGATAATATGCACAGATGTCGGCAAAGACGGTACACTCAGCGGCGTCAATGTAGATTTTACACTTGATATCGCAAGAGCCGGTAAAATAAGCACAATTGCAAGCGGCGGTGTGAAAGATGAAGATGATATAAAAGCTTTGATAGCCACGGGTGAAGTGGATGGTGTTATCATAGGAAAAGCTTATTATGAGGGCAGGTTGGATTTAGCCAAAATGTTTAAATTGGTAAATTAATAGCAAAACAAACAGAATTTTGCTATTATTAGATATAAATTATGCAAAATATTATGTAAAGGATTTCAATTGAAATTACTTGTTGTTGATGATAGTTCTACAATGCGCCGTATTATAAAAAATACATTGGCTCGACTTGGTTATAAAGATGTACTTGAAGGTGCAGACGGTGTTGAAGGCTGGGCGCAAATGGACGCAAATCCTGATATTGATATGCTGATCACAGACTGGAATATGCCTGAGATGAACGGGCTTGAGCTTGTCAAAAAAGTTCGTGCAGATGAGCGCTTTAAAGATACACCTATCATTATGGTTACGACTGAAGGTGGAAAAGCAGAGGTTATTACAGCACTTAAAGCCGGAGTAAACAATTATATTGTAAAACCGTTTACGCCTCAGGTTTTAAAAGAAAAACTTGCTGCCGTGATGGGTGTATCTGAGTAATGCAAGAGCATTACTACGAATTAGTAGTGAAAGTCTCTTCACATCATGAACTCTTTGCAGATTTTTTGGCAGATACTTTACCGATCGGGTTTGAAGAGACAGACAACGGATTCATTATAAGAAGTGAAGAAGAACTCGACACTATAATGTGGGGGATTGAGCAGTTTGCAGAGGCCTTACAAAAAGCACTCGGCAAATCTGTAGACGTAGAGTGTACACAAAAAAAACTCCAAAACAATGACTGGGTAGAATCTTATAAAAACAGTATAGAACCCCTTGTTATAGATAAATTTTACATCCATCCTACATGGAATGACAATCATCCAAACCTGATAAACATAGTAATAGATCCGGCGCTTGCTTTTGGTACAGGGCATCATCCGACAACTGCTTCTTCTTTGCGCGCAATTTCTCAACATGTGAAAAAGAATGACAGAGTTTTGGATGTAGGCTGCGGCAGCGGTATACTGGGCATTGCAGCTATGAAGCTTGGAGCTGTCGTGGATGCTTGTGACACGGACCCTGTATCGGTCGAAAATTCTATAAAAAATGCAAAATTGAATAATTTGGAGTTTCACTCCATATGGGAAGGTTCTGCTTCAAATTTGGATGAAAAGTACACTATAGTCGTGGCAAACATAGTTGCAGATGTGTTGACTTTTATTGCAAATGATCTGAAAAAAGCAATGGCAGAGGACGGAATCTTGATTTTATCAGGTATACTGAATAAGTATGAAGAAAAAGTTCTCAATGCTTATAAAGACTGTAAAATAACACAAAGAATAGCCCAGGACGAATGGGTTACATTAGTTTTAAAAAGAGAGAAAAAATAAAAATGGCAGATAACGAAAACAAAAACAACAATAACAACTTTTTTAATCAAAATCCACTGATAACATTTGCAATATTTTCAGTAGTAGTAATTTTGTTGTTTAAAGTAATGGTTGGAGAAGGTGCCGGCAACAGTTCTGTGATGGGAACATCAACAACAAGAATTAAGCCGGTTGACTATTCAGAGTTCAAAGCGCTTGTGAAATCCAAAGCAGTAAAAAAAGTTGAAATAGGCCAGACATATATCAGGGCCATATCAACAGAAGGTTCAAAAATCTACACAACAAGAGTTGTCAAAGGGGACAATGAACTAATAAAGCTTTTGGACAAAGAAAAAATCGACTATACAGGCTTCAGTGAAACAAACTGGTTTACCGAGATGTTTGGCTGGCTGTTCCCATTTTTGATTATCATTGCCATCTGGATGTTTTTTGCCGGCCGTATGCAAAAAAGTATGGGTGGGGGACTGCTTGGAATGGGAAATTCCAAAAAGCTGATTAATTCGGAAAAACCGGATACAAAGTTTGATGATGTAGCCGGTGTGGAAGAAGCGAAAGAAGAGGTGCAGGAGATTGTAGATTTCTTGAAATATCCCGGTCGTTATGTGGAAATCGGTGCAAAAATTCCAAAAGGTGTTTTGCTGGTCGGAAGTCCCGGAACCGGTAAAACACTGCTTGCAAAGGCTGTTGCCGGAGAAGCGGAAGTCCCTTTTTTCTCAGTCAGCGGTTCGAGTTTTATAGAGATGTTTGTCGGTGTAGGTGCTGCGCGTGTAAGAGATCTGTTTGAACAGGCTAAAAAAGATGCGCCGAGTATTATATTTATAGATGAAATAGATGCTATCGGTAAAAGCCGTGCAGCCGGCGGCGTTATGGGCGGAAATGATGAACGGGAACAGACACTCAATCAGCTTTTGGCAGAGATGGACGGTTTTGGAACAGATACGCCTGTCATAATTTTAGCTGCAACCAACAGACCGGAAATTTTAGATCAGGCACTGTTGCGTCCCGGACGTTTTGACAGACAGGTCCTTGTTGACAAACCGGATTTTGAAGGGCGTGTCAAAATTTTGAAAGTACATGTAAAGAATGTCAAAATAGACAAAGATGTGGATTTGGAAGAGTTGGCCCGTTTGACAGCGGGACTCGCGGGAGCAGACCTGGCAAATATAGTCAATGAAGCAGCACTGCTTGCGGGAAGAAAAAGTCAAAAAACAGTGAAACAAAAAGATATGTATGAAGCGGTTGAGCGTGCCTTGGCAGGACTTGCTAAAAAATCTCGCCGTATCAATCCTAAAGAGAAAAAAATTGTTGCTTACCATGAAAGCGGACATGCTTTGATGGCAGAGACAACAGACGGAGCAAAAAAAGTTTCCAAAGTCTCTATAGTGCCTCGCGGTTTGGCAGCACTTGGTTATACACTGAACAAGCCTGAAGAAAACAAATATATGATGCAGATGCATGAACTGTGGGCAGAAGTAGATACTCTGCTTGGCGGGCGTGCTGCCGAAGAAGTATTTATCGGTGAAATTTCTACAGGTGCGGGAAATGATTTGGAACGTGCCACAGACATTATAAAATCAATGGTTCAGACATACGGGATGAGTGATATTGCAGGACTTATGGTGCTTGAAAAATCCCGTCAGTCATTTTTGGGCGGTCCGCAGCAGGCGACACGTGAGTACAGTGAAAGAATGGCAGAGGAGATGGATGAATACATCAAAAAGTCATTGGATGAGCACTATAAAGCCGTTGTCAACCGCTTAAAAGAGTACAGTGGGGCGATTGAAGCAATGGTTGCACTGCTTTATAAAAAAGAGAATATTACAGGAGACGAAGTCAGAGAAATTATTATAAATTTTGAAAAAGAAAATGGCATAGAGTCTAAAGTTGTAGAAAACAGTGAGAGTATTGAAGAAGAGCTAAAAGCAGATGCCACCATGACAGACACCGAGAACAGTGACGGAAAAAGTGATGAAAAATAACCTTTTTATTATAAGCAAAAACGGGTATAAATATATTCTTTATGCCTTGTTTGCCGCCCTGGTATTTGGGCTTTTGGATTTAGAGTTTTTTTCATTTTCTGCTTTTGTTCTTGCACTGTTTTTTATGTACAGTTTCAGAAATCCGGAAAGAGAGAATACTTTTTTGGATGACAAAGCCGTAGTCTCTCCTGTTGACGGCACTGTAAAATCTATAGATACACTTGAAAGCGGTGAGTATGCCTACAGAATAGTTATAGAATCAGATTACAGAAATGTCGGTATATTGCGGATCCCTTTAAGCGGACGTCTTGAGAATGTCAAAACCACAAGGGGGGCAAGAACATCAAAAAAATCAAAGCTCTTTTATGATTTAAATGAACGTGCAGAACTTTTGTTTGTAGATACCCATAACAATAAAATAAAAGTTCTCCATAGACTCAAGCAGAGTTTTGCGCCGATTGCTATAGAAATCCCAGTCAGAGAAACCTTGCACAAAGGGACAAGATACGGGTTTGCAACGAACAGTGTTACCGAACTGTATCTTCCAAAGAATTTCAGACTGGACACTAAAGTAAACAATGAAGTCCAGGCAGTTCACTCTCTAATCGGTTATTTTACTTAGAAAGCAGTTTATTATCCATTGGGATGCTCTTTCATAAACAAGAGTTTGTCTGTATCAATATTAAATTCAAAATATTCTGATTCGAAGCTGTCATCATCTATTTTTTGCAGTTGAATGGCTGCTCCTTCATTGTTCTTGATCTCCATATACAAAAGGGCGAGTGCATATCTGGCTTCATAAAAATTTTCATTTTTCATTTTTGACAACTCAAGCAATGCTATTGCATTGGCATGATGTTTGGCCGCAGTTGATGCAACAGCTCCCAAATAGAGTGTATAAGCATCCTGTACTTTCAACTCGTCAATTAAATGATTGTAATGGGTATAGGCTTCTTCAAAGTTTTTATTATACAGGAGTGTCAAAGCCAAAGCGCTTTCTATGTCCTGTATATCAGTATCTTTTGTCTGTAAAACATACTTTAGCTGCTCTTGTAGGTAGTAGAGCCTTCCGGTGATTAAATGTTCCTGTATATATGTGTATCTTGTAATGAAAGGGCCGTAATATAAATCAGTATAGGTGAATTGCTGAGTGTTTAAGTATTTCAAGACCTCTTCTGCGTATTTTGGTATGCTATACCCGGTAAAATGTGTATCTATATAGATCATATGCGGCAGGATATCATGAGGAAAGATGACTGTGAGTTTGGATGCAGCAGATTTTGCTCTGTCCAAATTTTTTGTTTTCATTCCAATAAGTACCTTGAGCATAAGATACAAAGGTCTTTGTTTGTAGTCTTTGTCAAGCCATTCAATTGCTGAGAGATAGTCATTGTCGTTGATATGTAAAAGAGTATTGTACAAGTCAATCTCTTCACTGCTGTTTTCGCCGGAAAGGGAATCTTTCAAAATAGATTCCAGTTTTGTGTAATCTTTATTTATAAGTTTACTGGTCATGACAGCATAAACACCGGAAAGATAGTTTTTGGCATCTAAGTGATAGGAACGTAAAAAGTGTTTGTTTGCCTGGAGCATATCTCCCATTTGTGCATAGGTCAAGGCTAAATTATAGTGTAAAATAGAGTGTTTGGGCTGTATTTTAACAAGTTGCTGCAAATCCTGGTTTGCCTCTCGAATTTTTAAAGAAAGAGCCTTTTTAATGGCTTTTGTTATGCCTATATCAACATTTGATGCAGAATAGCTTTTTTTCAGATATTGCTGGGCAGATTGGATATTGTCAATATATATATTTGCATTTCCTTTTCTAATGTAGCTGATTGTCTGGTTTGCATTAAAAATTTTATAGGGTGAAAAATAAAATATTTTCTGAAAATTAAGAAATTTTGAATTCTGAATTTTTTTCCTGTAGAGGGTTTGAGCTTTTTGGGGGTCAAATAAAGCATCTTTGAGTTTGACACTTACAGGATAAATCTTATAAATTTTTTGCGGATATTCATCTGTAACTTTTTTGAGTTGTGATGCCGCTTTTTTTGTATGTCCTGCTTTAAGGTTTATGTAACTGCGTGCCAGTTTTGCCCTGAGTGGCTGATTGTTTTTTGTGATAGCAGTGTTGAGATGGTCAATTGCAAGATTAAAGTCACCTATCCGCGCATACAGCAGAGCCAGGCTGAAATCATCTACCTCTTCATTTATTTTTTCCAAAGCATCAATTGCATCATAGTTATTGTTATACAAAGCATTGATTTTCGCGCTTAAATGATTTTGTATAACCGGATATGCAGGATGATCTGTATTTTTGAGAGCATTTAAAGCACCAAGATAGTTTTTGTTATAATAGCTTATAAGGGTATAGTAATATGAGTACAAAGGCGAATTGATCTCATATGGCAAATAGGCATAAGCCAGGTCGATGTAGTATTTAAAACTGGATTGATCCTTTACATGTAATGAACATACTGCCGCATTTATAGCGCTTACACATCTTTTCTCATCATTGAGTATCGCATTTTGAAATGTTTTCAACGCCAGTGCATACTGCTTGTTTTTCATTTGGGCAACACCAAGATTGTATTGTGAGATGGCCTGTGAATAGTAGGCAATATTTTCATACAGAGCCAGAGCTTTTTCTTTTGCGCCTGTTGCATAGAGATAATTTGCTTTGGCAATCATATTTTCAAGTTTACTCTGTTCTATAACGGGAGCTTTTGCTTTTTCAAGCTTGTTTTCCAGGAGACTGAAATTGTCAACTTTTTTTGTAGAGGATTTTTTTATCAGCAAGAGTGCGGTAACAGCAATAAGCAACACAACAATAACAGCAATTCCTCCAAAAAGAATGATTTTTTTCTGTTTGGATTCTTCATCATTTTCATCAAGAAATTCGTCAGTTTGCTCATGCGAATGCAATACTGCATCGCTGTCTTCTATGATTATTATCTCTTCTTGTGCATCAGCCATTGACTACCCTGTTAAATATTGCATCTTTTGTATTGAATAAGCAAAAAAAGTACCAATGCTCTGATCTCTCAAACAATATCATTATATCTTATATTTAAGGAGTATTATAGCAGTAACTACCTGATTTGATGTATACATGTAATGTACGAAGCGAGGTAGATTATGAAAGAAATTATTTCAATATACAAAAAACAATATTCATTAGACTTCTTGCATAACCTATCATTTAACAGCAAATCCTCTATTTAAAATCGCTTTGAGTGATTATGAACAAATGATACATGCATTTTATCTGATAGCAGGGGTAGGTATCATGGTTGCAGTACTGAGTCTTTTTATATTTGTGGTGCGTTATTCAAACACGAAAGAGTAAATAAAACTCTTTCGCCTCTTTTAGCATTGTGTTGGGTCTTTGAGACAAATTTGTCTTTGTTTTTCTATTTTTGCTTTTTTCATTTGTAAACTTGATCCTGTTGCTACATCATTGAGAACAAAGGCAAAAGATACAAGATATAAAAAGGAAAATCCGCCAATTAAAGCAATGATGACATAAATGTTGAAATATTTTGAGAGTCTTTTTTTCATAGCGTCCTCCTTAAAGGATATGCTACTATTTTATTGCAAAGAAACTTAATAATTATAAATAATTTTAATATAATTGCAGTTCTTAATTAATCTCTTTTACTGCACTCCTGCAGAATATGCTTAATGATTGCATCATAATCAAGGTTAAGTCCTGCTGCAAAAGTTTCAATAAAGGAGCTGTTTTTGTCAGTAATATCAGGATTGAGATTTGTCCGCATAAAAAAACACTGACCGCTTTGGTTTGTTCTTATACTGATTTGCCCAAAATCTCTGATACCAAGATCAATATAGGCATCTATTGCAAGATTTTCAACACTCTCTTTGATTGTTTGGTCTTCAATATTTTCCAGAATTTTTTTATTTCCGTTGTTTGATCGTAAAACCTTTGCAGAGGAGATCAGCATAGCATCTTCTTTTGTTTTTATGATGGATACAAGATAGTCTTCTCCATCGAGATACTCTTCAATCAAAACAGGAACATTATATTTATGAGAAAGAGAAGAAACGCTTTTTTCAAATTCGCTGAAACTATTGACAGTAAAACATTTGTTTTCTTCTTGACATTGCAGGGAACGGGCAGGTTTAACAACCAGGGGATAATTAATAGGTATGTCGTAATCACGCAAATATTTTTCTGCATCGGCAATAAAATATCTTGATGTACTGATACCTTTTTCTTTAAGATAGGATTTTGCCAGTTCTGTATCTGCATCAAAGAGCAAAGCTTTTTTATCTGAACCGGTAAAGTTGATATTGTTTTTTTTGAAAAATTCACAGAGCCAAATTTTTTCTCCGTCTTCAGTGACAATATGGTTAAGAGTAAGGATAGCCAAGTGAGGTTTTCTTTGTACTGTCTGGTGTAGGTCTTGTATGGTGTGGCATTCATGAACTTCAGCAGTATATCCAAGGGATGCTATAGCATGTAAGATGGTATTTTCTTGTAAATGTTCATTTCTTGCTGTTATGATTTCTATATTCACTACTGCGTATCCTTGGTAAAATTAACTGGCTACATAAGTGTTGTAATTTTTGTGATTTGGTTGCGGAAGCAAGATTTGAACTTGCGACCTTCGGGTTATGAGCCCGACGAGCTACCGAACTGCTCTATTCCGCGATATTTGAGTCTAAAGTGGATGTTAAAAAGAGCAGACAGTTTTGATAAACTGCCCGCTGTGAAGATGTTACAGACCTGTAACGTTTTCTGCTTGTGGACCTTTGTCACCCTGACCGACTTCAAAAGTTACTTTTTGACCTTCGTCAAGTGAAACACGAGAGTGTCCGTTGTCATTAATTTGACGATAATGTACAAATACATCTTTGCCGCCATCTTCTACTTCGATAAATCCGAAACCTTTGTCGCTGTTGAACCATTTAACTGTTCCATTTTGTAATGTTGCCATTGTAAATCCTTGTTTGTTTGAGTACACCAAATTTCTTTGATGATAAAAATCTAATATAAAGTTTTTCTTTTAGGTGAATGTACTGGAAACAAAGAAGTTATCAATATAAAGCAATCTAAAGATGTAACTAGAATCATCTTTTCTTGTTGGAAGTATATCTTAAAAAAAATTTAAATGCAAGGAATGTGAACAATTCTTTTTTGTAAAGTATTTACATCCCTAGATAAGGATGCAAAACTTCAGGAATATTTATACTTCCGTCTTCATTTTGAAAGTTTTCCATAATGGCTACAAGTGTGCGGCCAACGGCAAGAGAAGAACCGTTGAGGGTATGTACGAGTTCATTCTTTTTCCCGTTTTTAAAACGGATTTTGGCACGTCTTGCCTGAAAGTCTCTTGTATTGCTTACAGAAGAAATTTCACGGTATTTGTTTTGCCCGGGCAGCCATACTTCAAGATCGATTGTTTTAGCCGCGGAAAAACCCAAATCTCCTGTACACAGAGTTACCAGTCTGTGCGGTAATTCCAAAGCAGTGAGTAAATCAGAGGCACATGTGACCATATTCTCAAAAATTATATCGCTTTCACCCGGTGTAGAAATGCTTACAAGTTCTACTTTATGAAACTGATGCTGGCGTATCATGCCTCTTGTGTCCCGTCCTGCAGCTCCGGCTTCTTTTCGAAAACATGAAGTATAGGCAGTCATTGTTTTTGGCAGTTCCTCTGTTGTGAGTATCTCATCCTGATAGAGATTTGTAAGAGGAACCTCGGCTGTAGGAATGAGGAAAAGCTCAGGATCCTCTACTTTGTATAAGTCATCTTCAAATTTTGGAAGCTGTCCTGTTCCTTCAAGGGCTTTTCTGTTGACAAGTGCAGGAACGCTGACCTCTTCAAATCCGCGTTCACGGTTAAAGTCAAGCATAAAGTTTATAAGTGCGCGTTCCAGTCTTGCACCCATGCCAAAGCTGACAGAAAAGCGCGAAGTTGCCAGTTTGACACCGCGTTCAAAGTCTATCCAGCCGTTTTGTTCTGCCAGTTCCCAGTGCTCTTTTGGGGTAAATGAAAATTCCCTTGGTGTGAGCACTTTTTTGATTTCGACATTGTCATCTTCATCTTCGCCGTCTGGCACATCATCATCAGGTATATTGGGTATAGCCATTGCAAGCGCTTCGAGTTCTTCTTGACGAAGGCGTTGCACTTCCAAAGCATCAGCAATACGGATTTTATTTTCATCGACTTTTTTCTTCAGCTCTGAGACATCTTTGCCTTCACGTTTGTATACACCGAACTCTTTGCTCATAGCATTTTGCGCAGCCTGAAGGGTTTCAAAGTGGGCTTTTGCCTCTTTGAGTTCTTCAAATTTTATTTTCACTTTTTCCAAAAGCTTTGCATCAACGCCTTTGCGCATCAGTTTTTTGCTTATACCGTCAAAATCTTTTTGCAATAGTTTTAAATCAATCATTTTATTCCTTATACTAATATGTCTTTGGCTATTTGAAACTGGTTCGCTGTCATCAGGTGAATCTTAGGATGGAGCTGCTTAAGCTCTTCAAAGAGTTTTTTACTAAGCTCAAATCCCACTTTATACTCCTCCTCTGCACCTTTTGTATTTGCCTCTCGGAGTTTGTCTATCCAGCAGGGAGGGACGTTGATTCCCGGTACATGGGATGACAAAAACTGTGCAGTGCGCAGCTTCGTGATAGGAAAAACTCCTAAAATAAGTTCTGCGTTTTTATTTTCACGGCAACACTCTTTGTTTGCTTTTTCTTTGAGTTCCAAAAGCTGTTTTGCATTTTCAACATCATATACCGGCTGTGTTATGATACCTACTGCTCCATGTTTAATTTTCTTTTGCATCTTTTTTTGGAGTGTTTTTGGGTTTTTTGCATAGGAGTTGACAACTGCAAAGGGGTGTATCTGTTTTGGTGCAACATTAAAAGGTTTTGCTGCATAATCCATACCGGAGTTTAAAGCGGCAATGATGTCCAGAAGCAAAGAGCTGTCACCTTCAAAAACACCTTTTGTATTGGGCTGGTCAGAGATGGTGGCAGGGTCTCCTGTGAGTGCCAGGATGGCTCTGATGTCAACTTCATTTGCCCCGAGCAAATCAGACTGCAAGGCAATTTTGTTTCTGTCGCGCATACTCATCGTTGCAATAACAGGCTTGTGAAATCTCTCTTGGAGCAGTTTGGCGGCAAAAAGAGCATTGTACTTGAGTTTTGCCAAAGGATTGTCTGTGGTGGAAAATCCATCGACTAAATCTGCAAGCCCGAGTGTTTCTATTTTGTCTATCGTCGGTGTAAAAGTTGCCGAATGCCCGGGTGTAGTTTCAAGAGTAATATATCTGTCGTTTTTTAATTTATGTATCAGTGTGTCAAACAAAAAAAATCCTAATTCGCTATAATTGCGATATTATATACAAAAGAGAGAAAATTTATGCTAAAACTTGCAGTATTTGACTTTGATTCTACATTAATGGACGGTGAAACAATTGATTTTTTTGCGGATGAATTGGGAATAGGCGAAGAGGTCGCACGCATCACAGAAGAGGCCATGAGCGGAAGACTTGATTTTTTTGAATCTTTACAACAAAGAGTAGGGCTGTTAAAAGGGCTGGATTATGCAGTTGTTGAAAAAATAGCACATAATCTGCCTTATATGCCAGGAGCACGTGAGACCATAGCAGAATTGAAAAACAGAGGCATGAAAGTTGTCTGTTTCAGCGGCGGTTTTAGAACGGCGACTTCCTATGCAAAAGATATTTTAGGATATG
The DNA here is from genome assembly GCF_048081595.1 of Sulfurimonas sp. ST-27. Lineage (GTDB taxonomy): Bacteria > Campylobacterota > Campylobacteria > Campylobacterales > Sulfurimonadaceae > Sulfurimonas > Sulfurimonas hydrogeniphila. The sequence goes on along the minus strand of NZ_CP182226.1, from coordinate 1,809,358 downwards.
ATGCTGATTTTTCCAATGCTTTACATGTAAAGAACGGAAAGCTTACCGGACTTGTGGGCGGCGATATGATGTTTAACTTCTCAAAAGGCGATATGTTGGTAAGACTTCAAAATATTTTGGGTGTAAGCGAAGAAGAGACATTGGTTTGCGGTGACGGTGCAAATGATCTTTCAATGTTTGCCCATGCAGGGACTCGGATTGCTTTTTGCGCAAGAGAGATTTTAAAACGTGAAGCAAATATAATAATACAAACAAAAGATTTAACACAAATATTAAAGGAAATACAATGCTAGAGAGTACAGTGTGGAGACAATATCATAATGACAACAGTTTTAGAGAAAAACTTGCAGAGTTTTGTAGACTTGATACTGTAGATCTGATAGAAGATGACAAAGAACTTTATGCGGCGCTCAAAGCAAAATTGACAAAAAAAGAGCTGAAACTTTTTGCAATGGATACGGCAGGGATTGCTCAAGGGATAATTAAAAAAGAGTTTGCATATACTGATGAAGAGTTGGAAAAAGCAAAATTCAAGCTCTATAAAAAGTTAATTCAGGATAAAACAAGGCTCAGTTTTAGAGTATAGATTAATCTATAATTTATGAAGATGTCAGTAACATATCACAATGTTATAAGATGTAAAGGAAAGTAAATGAATAAAATGACTTCATTGTTATTGGCTGCTGCAGTGGCCGGGTCTGTTTTTACAACAAGTGCGACAGCTGATGCAAGCAAAGGGCAAAGGTTTTATTTAAAAAAGCTGAAAATCTGTAAGAAAGACGGACTGAAAAATGGAGCTGTATTTGCGATAAAACATGACCGTAAAGGTTGGGCTTCTTTAAAAGAGTCTGGAAAACTTCAAGAAGAATGGATGAAAATTTGTCCTCATGGCGTGAAAAAAATTAAGAAAATGAAAGAAAAAGATGTGAAAAACCTTTATGACTTTGTCTGGAAATATGCAGCAGACGGTGAAGTCCCGACCTGTGGTTAATGACGAGAGTGTTTGTTTAAAATGATTTTTAAACTTACTCTTCTTGATTTTTCTTTATGCTCTGTGTGATTGGTTATAATTCTATTTCTATAGTTAAGACCGCTCCCCTTTAAAATATGCGTTAAATATTTTTGCTTTGTCGGGTTTTGTACCAAGAAAAGCGACTTGAACGCTTCATAGGAGCGTTTCATAGAGAGCTCTTCATTGTTTAAAAATCTCCCTGAAAAGGTACTGTTTTTCCACTCGCTGGAAGTATGTCCATTGATCTCTAAAGTTTTTACCTGCATTCTGTGTGTATATAAAAAATTTACTAATTTTGTAAAAAATTCTCTAAAAAACTTTTTTTGCTGTTTGCCGAGTTTGTATTCTCCTGCCTTAAAATAAAGATTTTTAGCAGTAAATTCAATAGTTAGATCTTTTTTTATGATAACTTTTTTCGTGTCTATTTCTTTTTGAAACAATTGACGCAGCTGCGTGTAGAAATCCAGTGTGTTTCTTGCAATCTGGGCAATTGTAGCATCTTTGTTGAGTTTGAGAATCCACATATTGTTTTCATTGGAATTTTTGTCTGTATGTATACCGGCTACACCTACCTGGGAGTTTGCTAAAATGACAGCTTTGTTAAAAACATCATAATTTTCTCCTCCGTAATGTTCCTGTTTTAAAAGTTTCAGATTTTTGCTGATTATCATCGCCAGACCATCAGTATTGAAACTGTCCCGGACAAAGCCAACTCCAATTAATGTGCCGTCACTGAACTCCTTGAGATCATTGATTTGGCTTGAGTATGTTGTACTGATTTCACTGTCAATCAAGATGTTTTTATATATATCAAATTTTACAAGGCGTATTTGCTTTTTGTGCATGGTATCTGTTTTGGCTAATGATATGACAAAATTATGATCTTTGAGTCTGAGTAAACTTACAGGTTCATTAAAACTATTGTCCGGAATCTCTTTGAGCCATATATTATCGCCGTTTTGGGTTAATCTTGAGATGTTGACAGCTGTTTTCATTTTTGTATGTGTTGTGCTGAGAACTATTATTGAACCGTCATCGGCTTCTGAAGCATCTATCCCCTGATCATCATACTGTGTGCCGTATTTTTTAGTCCACAGCAGATGTGCATCTTTGTCAAACCTGCTTATGCATACATCATCATTGCCCAAACCGCTTTGAAACATGTTGTCTTGCGTTGATCTGGAAGTAAAAGAGGTGCCTATTGCTAATACTCCGCCGTCTTTTAAGCTAACAAGTTTATGAATTGTATTATTGTTTTTAGTACCAAAGGAGACTGATCGCTTCAGATGCAAAGCAGCGTCGAGTAACACCAAGAGTTGTGACCCACCCATTGTGTATCCGCCTATAATATATCCATTCGCAGGTGTTTTTACAAAGGAGGCCGGTTTTGCAAATTGTGTAAGGGGAATGATTTTCGACTGTATGATTTGTGCTTTGTCATTCACTTTAATAAGTTCTATTTTGGCACCGTATTTATTTGAAATGTTCTGCAGGTATGCAAAAGGATCATTATATGTTTTGTCAGCATGTAAACTTTGTTTTTTGAAGTCATATGTAAAACCAAGAGCACTCAAGGTTCCGTCATAATTTTGGGTGATATCAACCAAAGCTGACTGAAAAGGTTTATGAATAATGAGTGCAAAATCATCAGATGTTTTTGCATGAAGCAAAAAATTATGGAATATCAGTAAAATAAATAAAGTTAGTTTCATAGGACTGCTTTTTTAGATAAACTATAGCAATAAATATTCCTAAGTGGTGTTTGTCGGGAAAGTTTAAGGGATGAAGTGGTGCAAAAGCACCAGGAAAACCTATTTCAGGTTTTCAAATGGTGCAGTTACAACTTGCTTACGGCTTACAGTATAAGGAACTAAAGCTGCTGCACGAGCACGTTTGATTACTACTGTAATCATATCTTGGTGACGTTTACAGTTTCCTGTTAAACGACGTGGCATAATTTTATATCTTTCTGATAATGAAAAACGTAAACTTGCTACTTCTTTGTAATCCATGAAGTCAACTTTTGCTTCACAGTATTTACAATATCTTTTTTTGTATTTTCTTTTTTCTGACATGGTATACCCTTTGTATCTATTTTTTTCTAAAACGGAATTTCATCTTCATCTATATCAATTTCAGGAATAGAGCTGCTGCTTGGCATTTCACGACTCTGAGACGCTGCTTGATTGTTATTGTAACTGTTTTGCTGCTGTGGTGCCTGGTAACTTTGCTGTTGTTGCACAGGCGGCTGTTGATACCCTTGCGGTTCTCCCTGCGCAGGTGCGTTATATCCACTGTTTTGTGCCGGTGCATTATAACCGCCGCCTTGGTTGTCACCCTTGGAATCAAGCATTTGCATAGTTTCTACAATAACAGAATGTTTCGATCTTTTTTGTCCATTTTGGTCAACCCATTGTTCAAAGTTTAATCTTCCCTCAACAAGGATTTTACTTCCTTTGCGGAGGTATTGGTTTGCAACTTCTGCACTTCTTCCGAAGAATGTGATATCTACAAAACAGACTTCCTCTTTCTTTTCTCCATTGCTGGTGAATTTACGGCTTGTAGCAATTGCAGTTTTTGCAATTCCCATTCCCCCTTGAGAATATCTAAGTTCGATATCACGCGTCAAGTTACCAACTAAAATTATTTTATTGAACATAAGTTTTCCTTCATTTTATAGCGAATGCTATTACTCAGCTGCTGCTTCTGTTGCCGGAGCTTCTGTTGCTTCTTCTGCTTTTGGAGCTTCTTCTGTTTGTGCTTCAGCTGCAGGAGCTTCTTCTGCTTTTGGAGCTTCAGGTGCTTTGTTTGCTTTTTTTACAAGTTCATTCCATGCTTTTATTTCACGGTTTGAATCATATTTGATCGTTATAAATCTTAAAAGGTCTTCGTTGATACGGAAACGTCTTTCAATTTCAGCGATTGCAGCAGGTGCTACTGAGTAGTAGATTACATAGTAGTAACCACGTTCGTTTTTTTCAATTGGGTATGCTAATTTTCTCATTCCCATAGCGTTTGTCGCTGCAATTTCTCCACCGTTTGAAGTAATAACTTCTTCAACTGCTTTGACGCTGGCCTGGATTTCTTCTGCAGTAAAAGTAGGTTTTACGATTACTAGGTTTTCGTAGTGTCTCATATAGTATGATCTCCTCTTGGTATTGCCTAATTCTAGGCTTTTGTTTCCCTTTCGGATCTGAATATAGTGCCAATTCTGACATTACAAAGAGAAAGGAACTCGAAATTATACATAAGTTTTGCTTAAAAAAAGCAAATTGAATATATTTATCTTCTTTTAAGTGGTTCTTTATTTGTTTTTAGTTTAAATAGATTAATTTAAATTATACAGTATGAAGGGCATGATGAGAGTATGAGTTATAAAGTTTTGATTGTGGATGATGTGATAGAAAATATTCAGGTAGCGATGAATATTCTCAAAGAAGAGGGATATGACTTTTCATATGCCAAAAACGGGGAAGAAGCTTTAGCCCTTCTGGATTTTAATAATTTTGATTTGGTACTGCTTGATATTATGATGCCTGGTATAGACGGATATGAAGTATGCCGACGGATGAAAAACGATCCAAGACTCGTAGATATTCCTGTTGTCTTTTTAACTGCAAAATCAGATATAGACTCTATGACCAGAGCATTTGAAGTAGGTGGGGTGGATTATCTTACAAAGCCTTTTCATGCGAATGAGCTTCTGGCCCGAACAAAAACACATCTTGAACTTTATACTGCAAAAAAAATACTTCAAATTCACAACCTGTCTTTGCAGACAAAATTAAAAGAGGAACAAAAACGTATATACAGTGAACTTGAAGAGAATCAGAAGGAGATGATTTTTATTTTAACAGAACTTGTTGAATCTGTATCGGATGAGACAGGCAGACACATAAAACGTGTGGCGGAGTACAGCAGACTTTTGGCACAGTATCATCCTGCTGTTTCGGAGGGAGATGCTGATGTGATTTATCATGCAAGTCCTATGCATGATATTGGGAAGATGGGTATCCCTGAAAATATTTTGCACAAAAAAGGTTCCCTCACAAAAGAAGAATTTGAAGTGATGAAAACGCATACTGAAATTGCCCATAAATACCTGAAAATCTCAAACAGAAAACTGATGAAAGCGGCAGATATAATTGCTTATGAACATCATGAAAAATACAACGGAGCGGGCTATCCTCGCGGGCTTCAGGGCAGAGATATTCACATATTTGCCCGTATTGTAGCCTTAGCGGATGTGTTTGATGCTTTGACACATAAAAGGGTCTACAAAGATGCCTGGAGTATAGATGATGCAGTCAATTATATACAAGAACACAGTGGAGATCATTTTGATCCGGAATTGGTTGCTATTTTTAAAGAACATCTTGATGAATTCATTGCAATTGCACAGGATTAGTTTTCTTTTTTTTGTATTTTTCTATACTTCGGCTCTTTTTGGAGTTACATTTTCTTCGCAGGAAAAAGAGTGGATAAAAGAGCATCCCGTCGTTCGTTTGGGAGCAGATTACAGTTGGCCTCCGTATGAATTTGTAGATAAACAGGGAAGACATACAGGGATTGCAGCTGATTTTTTAAAGCTCATAAGCCAAAAAAGTGGTTTGACATTTGCTGTTACATCAGAAGTTTGGGCTGATGTTATGCGCGATATGAAAGCAGGAAAATTTGACGGTCTGAGTTGTGCGGCAAAGACACCAAAAAGAGAAAAATTTTTAAAATTTACAACACCCTATGTTGAGATGCCCTTGGTTATTGTCACACAGGCTACGCGGCAAGATATAAAAAACATGGATGCACTGAATAACAAAACGGTTGCGGTAAACAGGGGCTCGTATCTGCATGAATGGTTGCAAAAAAACTATCCGAATATTCATCTTTACCTTACCTCCTCAAACCGAGAGTCTCTCAAAGCACTCTCTTTTTCAAAGGTTGATGCCTACATAGGCAATATTGCAGTGGCTTCTTATATAATGAAGCAGGATTATCTTTCAAATTTAAAAATTGTAAATAATGTTCCGGGAATGGATACAAAAGTTTCTATTGCTATAGACAAAAACAAGCCTGTATTATTTGCAATAATAGAAAAATCATTACAGGATATCAGTGATAAAGAACGGCAAAAAATTACAGATAAATGGTTTGAGGCTTCTCAGACAGATACAAAAGTCTCCCGGAGTTTGCAATGGAGTGAGAAAGAGCAAAGGTGGTTACAACAGCACAAACAGATTACTCTGTGTATAGATCCTGACTGGATGCCTTTTGAAGCTTTTGACAAAGATGGAAAATATATTGGCATCAGTGCCGAATATTTTAAAGAATTTCAAAAAAATATTCCTGTTCCCATAAAAGTTGTCCGGACAAAAACATGGAGCGAATCGCTTCTTTTTGTACAAAACGGGAGGTGCGAAATACTCTCTTTGGTTGTCAAAACGCCGCAAAGAGAAAAATATCTGCACTTTACAAAGCCGTATCTGCATACTCCTTTGGTAATTGCCACAAGACCGGATGTTACCTATATCAGCAGTATGGAACAACTCGAAGGTAAAAAGGTGGCAATAGTAAAAGACTACTCTTTTAACGAAAGCTACAGACAAAAATATCCAAAAATAGATTTTATTGATGTCAAAAGCATAACGGAAGGGTTGCAAAAGGTGCAAAATGGAGAGTTGTTCGGTTATATAGGCACGCTTATAGGTGTTGGCTATCAAGTGCAGACAAAATTTCCAAACCAGTTGAAAATATCCGGACAATTGCAGGACACTCTTTCGTTCAGTGTGGGTATAAAAAAAGATTTGCCGGCACTCGCATCTATTTTTGAAAAAGTAATCAGCGCAATAAAAGAAGAAGACAGGCACAGAATAGAGTCACGCTGGATAGCTGTAGAGTATGCACATGGCTTTGATTATAAACTTTTATGGAAACTTCTGGCCGGTGTTGTTTTTATCATTGCTGTTTTTGTCTATTGGAACAGAAAACTGGCATTAGAGATTAAAAAAAGAGAAAAAGCACAGGAAGAACTTCTGCAAACACAGCACAGGCTGCAAATAGAAAAAGACAAGGCCGAAGCGGCAACAAAGGCAAAATCTGAATTTCTTTCAAATATGAGCCATGAAATCAGAACACCGCTCAATGCTATTATCGGCTTTTCGGATATACTCAGTGAAAAGATACAGGATCCAAAGTTAAAAAGCCATATAAAAACAGTGAAAAATGCGAGTCATACGCTTTTGACACTTATAAATGACATACTTGACCTTTCCAAGATAGAAGCAGGAAAACTGATTATAGAGACAAAACCGACAAATCTCTTTGCATTGGCTGATGAAGTGGGTTCTGTCTTTGCAGTTGAGGTGGAGAGGAAAAATTTGGATTTTGTAGTACATGTAAACACCAACATTCCTAAAAGTCTGTTACTTGATGAAGTACGCATACGCCAAATTTTACTCAACCTGATAGGAAATGCAATCAAATTTACGCAAAAAGGTTTTGTAAAGTTAAGCGTAAGAGCATTTGATATTGATCAGCATCTCTCAAAATTAAATCTGGAGATTTCTGTCGAGGACAGTGGTATCGGTATACCAAAAGAGCAGTTGGCGAAAATTTTTAATGAGTTTGAGCAGATGGACGGACAGGATACACGCAAGTTCGGCGGTACAGGACTTGGACTGAGTATATCAAAACGTTTGTGTGAAATGATGGGAGGCAATATTTCTGTAGAGAGCCAAGAGAAAAAAGGGACTGTCTTTAAAGTGCACCTCTATAATGTAAGCATAGCATCAATAGCAGAGAATGATGCACAGGACGATATTCGTATAAAAAATTTAAAAAATTTAAAATTTAAAAAAGCAAAAATACTGGTTGTTGATGATATTGAAAGTAATCGTGATTTGATAGTGAAAATTTTTGAAAACACTGCAATTACAGTGATAACGGCAAAAAACGGTTTGGAAGCGATAGCGCTTTGTAGAACAGAGCAGCCGGACTTGGTTTTAATGGATATAAAAATGCCTGAGATGGATGGCTATGAAGTGACAACTGCATTGCGAAAAATCTCCAAGTGTCCTGTTATTGCATTAACAGCTTCGCTTATGGAAAATGAGCAGGAGTACAAAGATACCCATTTTGACGGTTTTTTACGAAAGCCTGTTTTGAAGTATGATCTTTTTGTGGAATTAAGCAAATTTTTGGCAGTTGATGAGGCGGAAATGCCTGATAAGCCAGATAAAGAGGTATTTGAACTCAGTGAAAAAGCAAAACAAAACAGTGCTGAGATACGAAAAATTATAGAAGAAGAGATACAGACTCTTTATAAAAAAGCACTGCAGACGCATAGCTTTTCTGACACAAAAGATTTTAGCAAAAGACTTTGTACCCTGGCAGCAGAGTATGATATAAAACCTCTTGAGCAGTATGCATTGCAACTTCAAGAGAGTATAGAAGCGTTCGATATCAAAGAGCTTGAAAAGCTGCTTGAGCGTTTCGATACCACTGCCGAAGATCTATATGACAAACTGCAATAAAATTAAGATTTTTATTTTTTTAGGATATAGTTTCAATAAATTTAACTTTAAGATGAAGAGTAGATGGCAAAAAGAAAAAAAAGAACAAGAAGAACGAAGAAAAAAACCGGTTCTTCTTTATTAAAATATACAGCATGGTTTTTAGCACTGACAGCCCTTGTTTTAATATCTTTAATTACAGGGTATTATTTTGGAGCAAATAATGGAAAAACGCATAAAAAAGAAAAGTCAATAACAAAGCACAAGTCAGTACAAACAATTCCAAAGGCACCAGCTGTAAGTGTAAACAAAAGACTGCAGGAGGTACTGAAAAAAGAGACAAAAACATACGTTTCCGCAGCACATGAAATAGATAATGAAACCCTGGCAAACCCTCCAAAGCAAAAACCGAAAAAAGTGCAGATTTATACATCAAAACCGAAATTGGCTATCATCATAGATGATATGCAGACCGCATCTCAGGTAAGAGCCGTAAAACGTTTGCATCTCAATGTTACTATGTCATTTTTGCCACCACGTGCAGCAAGACCAGACTCTGCGAAACTTGCATCACATGAAAAGTTTTATATGGTACACTTACCGATGGAAGCAATGCACTTTAGTGCTGAGGAACCGCATACTCTCCGCATACATGATTCTCAGCAAAAAATCTCTGCAAAAATTAAAGATATTAAAAAATTGTTTCCAAAAGTCGCCTATATTAACAATCACACCGGCAGCAAGTTTACATCAAATGAAATAGCAATGAACAGACTGGTTTTTGCGCTAAATGCAAACCATATACGCTTTATAGACAGCAGAACGACTGCTAAAACAATGGCACCAAAAGTACTGAAAAATTTCGGACTGAAATATGTTGCGCGCGATGTTTTTTTGGATCATCACATGGACAAGCCATATATATTAAAACAGATAAAAAAAGCTATTGCAGTTGCAAAGGCACATGGCAGTGCCATTGCAATAGGCCATCCTCATAAAAATACACTGCAGGCACTCTCTGAATCTAAGGCTTTGTTCAAAGATGTTGAGTTAGTGCAGATAAATAAAATATATTGACTTTGCAATGCAGCAAATAAATTTTCATATACCCGAACTTGATGCTATGAAGCACTATCCGGAGAAACTTTTTTACAAAGGAAACAGTGAATTATTGCATAAAAAGAAAATTGCAATTGTAGGAAGCAGAAAACCAAATCAATATGCAAGAGAATTGACACACCGGCTTTCTCACAAACTTTCTTTAGAGGGTGTCTGCATAGTAAGCGGCGGTGCTTTGGGCGTTGATGCCATTGCACATAAGGCTGCCGGTGCAAAAAACACCATTATGGTTGCAGCAACAGGACTTGACAAGCGCTATCCTGCAATCAACAAAAATATTATTGCAGATATTGAGACAAGCGGTTTGGTACTCAGTCAGTTTGAAGAAGGGACTCCTTCTCGCAAATATCATTTCCCTTTGCGAAATGAAGTAGTTGTTGCTTTGGGAGATGTGCTTGTAGTGACTTATGCAGATTTTAACTCAGGAACAATGCGCAGTGTTGAGTATGCTTTGAAAATGGGAAAAGAGGTATATGTTTTACCACACCGTATAGGAGAGAGTGAAGCGACAAATAATTTACTTGCAAAAGCAAAAGCAAAAGCAATTTATGATTTGGATGCTTTTGTAGCAGAGTTTGCAGGGTTTACATGTAAAGAAGTGGCTTTAGATGAGTTTTTGCACTATTGTCAAAGTAATCCGACATACGAAGAAGCTTTGCAAAAATATCCGACAAAAATTTTTGAAGCGGAACTGGCCGGAACCGTAGAGATAAAAAATGCAAGAGTCTATCTTAGTAACTGATTGATAAATAAAGACTGATGTCAAACTTATTGTCTTTGGATAAATACTTGTTTTTTTTATAAACGACATAAGGGGGTTTTGTTGTGGTTTCATACTCATTTTGCGGCAGCCAGCTGTGATATACCCAATGAATAAATTTCAAAAAGTCTCCGGATTCTCCCTGCAGATCAAATTTTGCATAGACTCCTCCTGAGATTTTAAAGTTTGGCAATCTGTCATTCACGGTAATATTTGGATCCTCATTGACGATGCAGGCAACATATTGGCACTCGTCAAGCGGTGTAATTGCCGGATTGTCATGCAGAAGTGCAATCTCTTTGTAGTTGGTGAGATTGTTGCTAAACACCCATGTTTGGAGTTTTTGCCAAGTCTGTTTTATGCTGTCGTTATATCCCCTGTGTCTTATGTAGTATGCTGAAAGTTCAGGCATCTTCACAATTTCAGGTGTAATGGTATGAAACTGTGCCTTTGATTTTGTGGCTATTAAAGACTGCTTGAGGATTTTGCTCGAATACTTTTTGTAGCCCCCTTTTCGCCACTCTTTGGGTGTCATGGCAAAGCGGATTTTAAAAGCGCGTATAAAAGAAGTCTGCGAAGAGTATCCACAGGAGTTTGCAACTTCGGATATTGTGGAGTATTTGTTGGTTAAGAGCAGATTGGAAGCTTTTTGCAGGCGTATGGATTTTATACTTTCATATATATTTCGGTTGAATATCTCTTTGAAAATTTTATGCATGTAAAATTTATTGATTTTCAGGTTTTGGGCAAGTTCATCCATATTGATATCTGTATCTATATTGGTATAGATGTAATACATAATATAATTGGAGATTTTTATCTTTTTTTCTAAAGTTGTTTTTTTCATAATTCTTATTATAGCAAAATTAGAAAATAAAAATTACAAAAATAGATAACTTTAATGCCAATTAAAGTATAGAGATAATTTTTTTAAAACTTTATAATACTGCAGTTTAAAATATTGGAGAATCACATGAAGCAAAAAATATCTAAAATGTTGATCGCAAACAGAGGCGAAATAGCGCTGAGAATTATTCGTGCGTGTAAAGAGTTGGAAATAAAAACAGTCGTTGTGTTTTCAGAAGTTGATGTGGAAGGCGTCTGGGTTGCCAAGGCAGATGAATGCTATCCTATAATGGGGAATCCTATTGAAGCATATTTGAACTATGACAGAATAATTTCAATGGCAAAAAAAGCAAACTGCGATGCCATACATCCGGGATACGGATTTTTATCTGAAAGTGCTGAATTCGCCAGAGCCTGTGAAGAGAACGGTATAATTTTCATAGGTCCCAAACCAGAGCACATTGAACTTTTTGGTGACAAAATGGCTTCCAAAGTTGCGATGAAAAAAATCGGTGTTCCTGTCTTAGAAGGGACTGACACACCGGTTATAGATGTTAAAGAGGGTGAAAAAATTGCCAAAGAGATAGGGTTTCCTGTAATTATCAAAGCTGCATTCGGCGGCGGCGGCAGAGGAATGAGAATTGTCAAGCAGGCAAAAGAGTTTTCTAAAATGTTTGAATCTGCTACAAATGAAGCGGTGAAATATTTTGGAAAAGGGGATGTTTTTATAGAAAAATATGTTGAAAATCCTCGTCATATCGAAGTCCAGATTGTTGCTGACAAATATGGCAATATTGTGCATTTGGGAGAGAGAGACTGCTCGATTCAGCGTCGTCACCAAAAAGTTATTGAAATTGCACCGTCGCCACTGCTTAATGATGCGGTTCGCAAAGAACTCTACAGAGTTTCCATCAAAGCAATGTTCAGACTGGGGTATGAAAGTGTCGGAACAGTAGAGTTTTTGGTTGACGAACAGGATAATATTTATTTTATAGAAATGAACACCAGAGTGCAGGTGGAACATCCTGTAACTGAAACGATTACAGGTGTGGATATTATACAAAGAATGATAGAGATTGCCGGCGGAGACAAATTGAAATTTTTACAAGAAGAGATACAGTTTCGAGGCTATTCCATTGAATTTAGAATCAATTCTGAAGATCCGCAAAACAACTTTATGCCAACTGCCGGTACGGTTACAAAATATCTGACACCTGGAGGACCGGGCGTGCGTCTTGATACAAGCCTTTATGCAGGCTATGAATTGCCTACATGTTATGATTCTATGCTTGGAAAACTCATAGTCTGGTCTCTGGACTGGGAGGGTGCTGTGAGAAAAGCCAAAAGAGCACTGGATGAGTTCTATATTGAAGGATTCAAAACAAATATTGTTCTTCACAGAGAAATTGTACGGGATGAAGAGTTTAGAGCAGGAAAATTTAATACAGGCTATCTGGATTCCAAAATGGAAAAATTCAATCTTGGTGCAGTCTCTCTTCTTGCCGATGAAGAGAAGAAAGTCTCTTTTTTAAGCAGTATTATCAAAAAAATCAAAGAGAATAATTTAATTACAAGAAGCTGAAACAGCGGTGCTTAGAGAATAAGCATTGCATCGCCATATGCTTAAAATCCTTTTTTATCCCTATTTTATGTATGTTAAGATATGTTTATACACTTTTTTATACACTTTGTAATGCATTAGAATGAGTTGAAAATATTAAATACACTTGTTATCTATGCTGGTTTTTTAGCCATTTTTCAACTTCTTCTACTATATAAGTAATCTTCCCACCCTTTACTTTTTGATGGTATGGTAAAGGGTCATACAATCTACTTCTATAATTTTGTTGTGAAGTTTTTGAAATATTATAAAGTTCAGCTAACTCTTTTACAGTTATATTCTTTTTTACTTGAAGTACTGCAATATTACTAGATTGATTTTGTTGTATTGGTGATGTTTCAATTTGTTCAGCATATAAATCAACTTTTAATTTTGCGGCTTCCGCTAATGTTTCATTCTCGTTTTCAGGATAAACTTCTATATCTTTTTTAAGAACTCTTTTGCTAGTACCATTTAAGTTATATGTTGTATTTTCAACAACTAAAAAATCATCTTTTTTTTTCTTCCAAGAACCCATATAGTGATAGCCTTTTTAATATAATTTTTGTAAATTATATCAAATTTTCACTATTAATTATACAGATATTTTATTTTTGATAGATGTCCCTAAGCTTTGTTGTGTTTCATCTATATCTAAAAGTTTTAGTATTTTTGTAGAGGATAATCCAAGTTGATGAAGTTCTTTATCATTATAGCCATTCAATCACATACCCTGTATTAGCCAAATAATTTGGTAAATATAAAATCGAATATGCATCATAAATGACTGTAATTTTTATATTATCTTTATCAAATTTTTCAAGAGGCAATAGACAATCATGCTCTTTAGCTTTCTTGTTTTTTTCTTTAGAGTATTTCCAACCTTCCAGGTAATGGTGGGCATTCCATCTATTGTGTTCTGCCCTTACCAGTTTATTAAAAAGATTACTGTCAAAATCTGCAGGCCAGTAGTAAACTTTATAGTCTTCCTTATTCCACACTTTCTTTAGTTCTAACGAATATTTTGTAAAAGTCTCATCATCAAAATCTCTTTTGCCCTCTAAAGCTTTGTTTAATAACGATCTATTTCTATCTCTTAGTTCCTCTGCTGTGCAGTTTAATGTACATTTTAACATTTTTAATCCAAGAGATTTTAATTTTATATTGATATGCCTTGCTTGCGCAATATTTGATATTTTATCGCTAAATCTTGTAGTTTCAAACCATTTTTTTTCTATCTCTTCTCTATTGTTCTTTAAAACATCAGGTTGATATTCGTCTCCATACCCAGAGTGTATAAGCTTTGCTATTTCATCTACTGTTTCGTTGTATAAGTGTTTAACTGTTATAATGTCTCTTTTATTACCAAATGTAAAAATATTTTTAAAATCTTCTTTATCATCATTTATAAATCTACTTAACATTAACTCAGAAAATACCCCTATTATTATTTTTGGTACTTTTTTATCATTTACAGTATCAGATAGATAAATCTTATCATGAAGCATTATTCCAAGTTTTATATTTATGCTTTCATCATCATAACAGCAAATTATATTTTCTATATTAGCTCTTTTCCATATATTATTCAAATAAAAATCTTGTTTGTCATAATCTATATCTATTGCTTTTAGCTCTATAGTTGGAAACTTTGCCGTACCATTGTCTTCATCATAGTTTATGTAGTTTTTTATGTGCTCAAGTAATGTTGAAGCTTTTTTGTTTACAATATAAATAATATGTTTATTTTGATTTGGAAGATGAGATAATGATATGATTTTATAGACCACTCGCTTAATTAATTCATTATCTCCCAACAAAACAGTCTCAAATGTTTCTGATGAATTTACATACTTCATACTATCGCCATCTATATAATGCTTATCAAAAAGATCTCTTGCACACTCTTCATAGTATGAAAATGTTTTGACATTGATCTTTAGATTTTGATCGTTCTTTATCATTAAACTTTTGTGAAAGAGTCTCGTCAAATCCTTATCGTTAATATGGATAATGAGTTTTATGGGAGTCTTGTTTTTGTAAATATCTATAACTTTTTTTGCAAATTCTATATTTGTTTTATCATCACCAAAAGCTATGAGTGCATATTTCATATTGTCAAATTTTAAATCTTTTTGTAAAAGTTGCTCATTAAATGCATCACCTACTTTTACCCCAAAACCTCTTGCTCTATAGTCATCTACAGAAGTTTCATCTTTTTCTACAATAACAACACCCATATCTATGTCATCATCCAAAAAAGCTTTCGTAATGTCTCCTAAACCAAATACTCCTATATGCTCATTTTTACTAATCTTTTTAAATATTTGCCGATCTACCTGTTTTTTAAAGAAAAACAGCATAGCCGTAAGCATTATGGTAACAATGGCAGTAAAAGATGCCAAAATCGTATAGATGTTTTGTTGTTGTGCTTCAGGAAAACTAAGCCCAAAAAGCTGAACTGCTTTAGAAAAAGAACAAAAAACTTTAGTATAAAAAGAGTATTTTTCTCCTTCAAAAACACCATAGTACCCATAAACCCCAAGCGCAACAGTAAGCACAGCAAAAAAAGTTGATAACTCCCCCTTATGCTGCACTAGAAAATGGATTTTATTTTTTGAGTGTATAAATTTTTTTATCATAGTTAACCTTGTAGTTTTAGCTGTACCAATCTAGCAACTGTATTGCATTTTTATATTCTTGGGTATTTTGCATATTATGTTCTTCGCATATAGCTATTAAAATTTTTGCATACTTTACAACTTTGTCAACCTTTTTTTCATAGTGAAATGAAATAGCTAAATTATTTAATGCTGTTGTATAATTTCCTGCCAATCTATCTGGATTTTTACTGTAGAGTTCCTCTTGTATCTCTAAAGATTTTTCTTCTAACGCTATTGCATCATCCATACGATTTATATTTTTATAAGAAATAGCTAAATTATTTAATGTTGTTGTATAATTTCCTGCCCATCTATCTGGATTTTTACTATAGAGTTCCTCCAGTATCTCTAAAGATTTTTCCCCTAATATTACTGCATCATCTATACGATCTATTTCTTGATACAAGACAGCTAAAGTACTTAGTGCTATTGTATAACCTTCTGACCATCTGTCTGGATTTTTACTGTAGAGTTCCTCTAGTATCTCTAAAAATTTTTCCTCCAATACTATTGCATCATCCATACGATTTATATTTTTATAAGAGGCAGCTAAGTTATTTAGTGCTATTGTGTAATTTTCTGCCCATCTGTCTGGATTTTTACTGTAGAGTTCCTCTCGTATCTCTAAAGATTTTTCTTCTAACGCTATTGCATCATCCATACGATTTATATTTTTATAAGAAATAGCTAAATTACCCAGTGCTGTTGTGTAATTTTCTGCCCATCTGTCTGGATTTTTACTGTAGAGTTCCTTTTGTATCTCTAAAGATTTTTCTTCTAACGCTATTGCATCATCCATACGATTTATATTTTTATAAGAAAAAGCTAAATTACCCAGTGCTGTTGTGTAATTTTCTGCCCATCTGTCTGGATTTTTACTGTAGAGTTCCTTTTGTATCTCTAAAGATTTTTCTTCTAACGCTATTGCATCATCCATACGATTTATATTTTTATAAGAAAAAGCTAAATTACCCAGTGCTGTTGTGTAACCTTCTGCCCATCTGTCTGGATTTTTACTGTAGAGTTCCTCTCGTATCTCTAAAGATTTTTCCCCTAACACTATTGCATCATCAATACGATTTATATTTTTATAAGAGACAGCTAAGTTATTTAGTGCTCTTGTATAACCTTCTGCCCATCTATCTGGATTTTTACTGTAGAGTTCCTCCAGTATCTCTAAAGATTTTTCCCCTAACACTATTGCATCATCCATACGATTTATTTCTCTATAAGAGCCAGCTAAATAATTTAGTGCTACTGTGTAATTTTCTGCCCACCTATCTGGATTTTTACTGTAGAGTATCTCTCGTATCTCTAAAAATTTTTCCCCTAATATTACTGCATCATCCATACGATTTATTTCTCTGTAAGAGGAAGCTAAAGTATGTAGTGCTATTGTGTAAGCTTCTGCCCACCTATCTGGATTTTTACTATAGAGTATCTCTCGTATCTCTAAAGATTTTTCCCCTAATACTATTGCATCATCTATACGATCTATTTCTTGATACAAGACAGCTAAATTACTTAGTGCTCTTGTATAACCTTCTGACCATCTATCTGGATTTTTACTGTAGAGTTCCTCCAGTATCTCTAAAGATTTTTCCCCTAACACTATTGCATCATCTATACGATTTATATTTTTATAAGAAATAGCTAAATTATTTAATGCTGTTGTATAATCTTCTACCCATCTATCTGGATTTTTACTATATAAATCCTCTAGTATCTCTAAAAATTTTTCCTCCAATGCCATTGCATCATCTATACGATTTATTTTTTGATAAGAGGAAGCTAAATTACTTAGTGCTTTTGTATAATTTTCTACCCATCTATCTGGATTTTTACTATATAAATCCTCTAGTATCTCTAAAGATTTTTCCTCCAATGCCATTGCATCATCTATACGATTTATTTCTCTGTAAGAGAGAGCTAAAGTATTTAGTGTTATTGTGTAAGCTTCTACCCATCTATCTGGATTTTTACTATATAAATCCTCTAGTATCTCTAAAATTTTTTCCCCCAATACTATTGCATCATCTATACGATCTATTTCTCTGTAAGAGGAAGCTAAATGATTTAGTGCTACTGCGTAAGCTTCTGACAATCTATCTGGATCTTTATTATAGAGTGCTTCAACTGTCTCTAAAGATTTTTTCTCTAATACTATCGCATCATCTATACGATTTATATTTTTATAAGAAATAGCTAAACTATTTAATGCTGTTGTATAACCTTCTGCCCATCTATCTGGATTTTTACTATATAAATCCTCTAGTATCTCTAAAAATTTTTCCTCCAATGCCATTGCATCATCTATACGATTTATTTTTTGATAAGAGGAAGCTAAATTACTTAGTGCTTTTGTATAATCTTTTACCCATCTATCTGGATTTTTATTATAGAGTTTTGCACTCATTTGTAAATTGCTCTCTGCATATGCTAAAGCTTCATGCATACGGTTATGTTTATAGTGATTTATTCCAATATCATTTAAATATATGAAAAAACTCTCCAGCCACTCATCTTGCAATGCATCATCATTTGCTAAAAATTCACAAAACTCTTTTTGCTTTTCTTTGCCATCATACCTTAAATAATACTCTGTAATGAGACTGGCATAGAGTTTCCCCCATCTTGTCGTGTTAAAACTTAGATTTCGATTTTTGAAAAGTATGGTCTGAGTAGCTTTAATAACGCTTTCATGTTCTTTTTGTTGGTTAGGCTGTTTTGCTATGATATCTTCAAATTCTCTATGAAAAAAGTATATTAGGTCTTCATTATCTTGAGTATTTATGCGAAAAAATGGACTAAGCTGTGTTTGCAGTCTACTCCAGTGAATGAGAGGAAGCTCTTTGTTTGGATTTTTATGATAATCCTCCGGTGCCATTTCTTTGATGAATGCTTTATCTTGTGCCAAAAGAGTTAAAAGCTCACTCTCACTGAGTCCATCCCTTGATGCATAGATGTAACCAAGTACTCTCGATACAAAGTCTGCATTATGATGGTAAAACTCTGTAAGGTTGTTTATAAACTCACTGATAATTCCTACTTGTGTGTCAGAAAGCTTTTGGGTGGTATCTCCACTTTTCCAGTTTTTCATCTCTTGGACTGCTATGTTTATGTATAGTGGTGAATTTACCTTGTTGTACTGCTCTAAAAAATATGTTTTTTGTTGCTCATCAACTCTTCTGTTATGCAAAGCAAGTAGCTTGGTAAGTAACTCATCTACTGCTTCAAAAGAGCCGACATAACACAATGTAGATGTTTTTTCTTTTAATGTTGCAAAATACTTTGAATCATCTTCATATTTTTCATCATCTAAAGCAGAGATGATTATTTTTACATTATGAGGGAGTTTTTGTGGAAGCCATAAAAAGTAATCTTCGTTTTGTATCTGGTCAATAGCATCTATAAATATAACCACATCATCTTTTATAGCCTGTATATAGTCATAGACTCTTTCACTAAACTCTTCAAAAGTTTCGTTTTTTCTCTCTTCTGGATCTTCAAGTTCTATACTTATGCCCATTTCATCAAATATACTTACAAGTATCTCTTTGGTAGAGTTTGAATGTGCAGTTGCACCGACAAATCTGTAGAACACTTTTTTTTGCTGCTTTGTCTCTGCACGTTCAACAGCTTTTGAGATTATGGCTGATTTACCTTTGCCAGATTCTCCATAAAGAACAAAAACATTCGTGTTGTCGTTGTCTGATATGTAGGAGTCTATCTTCTTTAAAATATCTTCTTGCCCTAAAAAGTTTTTTCTCTTTTGCGTAGCAAAGTACTGTTGTGCTTGTAGCTCTACTTCTAAATCACTATAAACTTTTTGTTTATCTTGTTTTTTTTGTTCATCTATTTGTTTGCGTAAAAAGTTGTAAACTCTTTTTTCAAACTCATTGAGGTAGTCATTTTCTAAGCTTTTTTCATCTTTTTGTTTTGTTTGTGATTTTAAAAGATTTTCATCTATTAAAACATCTTCTAGTCTCTCTTTAAATTTATTTACATTCTCTTGGTTTTCATCATAGAAAAAATTTGTAGTTTGTGAGTTTTTTTCTATATCTCTTATAAATCCAAATATATGTTCTGGGTCTATACTTGCCAGTTCCTTATTTTTTTTCAAGAGTTCTGTTTTTTGAAAAGGTGTTGGTTTGTTGTATGAAATGATTCCCTCTTCAACTTCTGCTTCAGTAGCCGATAAAAAGTATTTTCTCTTTTTATCATCGTCAAGTTTTGAACTGTTTACCGCTGTTTGTAAAATATCTCTTAACTCGTCTTCTACCTCTACCCAAGTCTCATATTTGACATATTCACCGACTCTCTCTTGTAATATATATGAAGGCGGAATGTTGTTTAAGTCTAATTTATACCATTGACTAATATACTCTTTTTTTTCACTGTTTAAAAGTTCAAAGAGTTCCTCAAACTCATCTTTTTCTATGGCATAAGGAAGAGGCACCCAGCCATATCGATTTCCAATCATAATCAAAAAGTTTGGATGTGGATATGTCTTACAAGCTTGAACTTCACTCAAACAGAGTTCAAGGGTCTTTTGGTCAAGCTGTGCTTCATTGCTTACTCCCCATCTTAAATCTATAGGTTGAAAACTATAACCCTGTTCTATAGCATACTCTTTTATTTTTGGGAAAACTTTTGTTTGAAGCAAAGCTCTCTCTTCTTGAAAGTCACTAAATGTTGAACTTATAAACAGTCTGAATGTTTTTGTCATAAATATTACTCCATAGATGGTTTTAGTTTTCTGCTGTAGTGCAGCGAAACCCAAAGACTATTTTCATCAAGAGCTTCTTTCCCAAGTTCTAATAAAATTTTCTTACTGTCAGTTTGATTGTTACTGAGTAGATTTCTTGCTTTTTTAAATATTTTATCCATAATTCTAAAATTATGCAATGCTTCTTTGTGTCCTTTGAGATATAAAAATTTCTCTCCTATAAATCCAGCGGTTACAAGGGACATACCTGACACAAAAAGACCAACATGGAATATAAATTCATATTCATGTGTAAAATGATAAACTAAAAAGATCGCAAATGTGATTATTAAAGATACCAAGCCTAAATTATAAAAATATTTTTCCAATTTTTCTAATCTTTCATAGTTTTTTTCTCTCTTTTTTATTGCAGCTTTAAAGTAATTTATTTGACCATCAATCCACTCATGTATAACTTCATTTATATCTGGTTTATCTGTTGTTTCTAAAACATGTTTTTCTCTAAAAACAAGATTGTTTAATGCAATTTTCAGCCATGTGACATTTGAGTACTGTTTTTTTAAATAATATTTTGAGACATTTTCATTGACTCCAGCTCTATTCCAGTACATTTGTACCCGCAGTGCTTCACTTAAACCTCTGAAAAAGAGAAATTTATCTTGTTTTTCACCTTTATCAAAAACAAAATAGTAATAGCCAAAAGCCAGCAAGATAACAAGCAGATAAATAAACATAAATATCATCAAATGAAAATTATGTAGTAGTTCCAAAGAGAGTACAGCCAACCAAGCAGATCCAATAACAAAAAAGGAAGAAGAATTGAAATTATCTTGATATTTGGTTGCAACATCTGAATAAAATTCACATAAATTTTCAATATGACTTTTACCTCTTAAAGGCAACTTATTGTTTTGAATAATTACCTCATTGGCTGAATCTAACTCTGCTAAGAGTTCATCATACTCCTCTTTGGTGTCAATGTTAAATCCGAGAGCTTTAAATTCGGATTTGTAATTTTCTCTAATGCTGGTCTCTTCTTGGTGTTTTTTTTCTCTCTCTACTTTAATGTATTGTATTGCATTTCCATCAAGTCCATCAAACAGCTCATTTTGAAAACCTGTTTCTTTATATTTGACAACCTGAGAAGTTCCACCTATTTTTGTTGATTCTTTTCCATCCCACAAAGCAATGAGTAAATTACAACTATCGGCTATATGTTTACCCAGTTTTTCATACTGTTTATCTCTATTGTCAGAAGTATTTTCTGAATATCCAATAAAATAACTTTTTTCTGCTTTCTTTAATAGTGCATTAAATTCATCTTTTGAGGAATCGTTAAAATCATTTAAATATTCTTCTTTTTGAAATGGTAACGGTGATATTAGTTTTATGTTATGATCCAAGGCTGCTTCAGCCACAATTCTATCGGCACCATCAGCTAATGGCGAGAGTAGATATATCTCTGTATTTGGTAATAATTTGTTTAGATTTTTAAATACTTCTGCTACTTCTTCTTGTGCACTTTTCCTAGATTCTTCTGTTAAATCTCTATGTCCTGTTACGCCCACTATAAACGGTATTTTTAAATTACCATCATCTATTTTCATTTTATCATCTCCAAATATTTTAGGTGTTTGAAGTACCTGCAGCACTTTATAATTCAAAATTGTTATTTTTCTTAAACTGCTAACGAAAAAAATTATTTATTAGCATTAAGCATAAAAGAAAGATAACATATTTAAGCTTACATAAAAGCAGTTTTATCATAAAAAAACGACTAAAAAAAGGTTAGTGCACCAACTTGTTCAACAGAACTCAAAACTAAAGTGGCGAATATAAAGTTTGTTGGTGTATTAAGTGAAGTTGGAATTATTTAGAATATTTTCAATAATAACACGAGACAACATTTTTTAAAAACAATCAACTTCTTATCAAACTACACACTACTTATAGTAGTTCAAGTTTTCATAGTCTGCATTATATGCAAGTAAATTAGCCAATATTTCTCTACCCGTAAACTGATTATTCGCAACTACTCTTTTCATTAATATGTTCTTATATTGAGCATAGTCAGCCAGTTCCTTTTGTGAGTTAGATGTTAATGCATGCCCTAATCCTTTTTTTCTAACTATATTTTCAAAATCTACAATAGATAGTTTTAATTGGGAGAACTCCACAACCAATTTGTAAAGCTCAGATCCAAATCATAAAAAAGTATATTCATACAATACGACTTAAAAGTCATATTGTATATTTCCTACTTTCAAATATTTTAATAGCTCTAATACTTCTTTTTCAGATAATTTATGTATTTTGTCTATAATATGAATAATAATATCTTTACATTTTATATCACTATAACGAGATAGAGGACCAAATATAAATTCACCATATGCATAATAATCTTCTAAATTAGCTATGATACTCACGGCTATATTATCTTTCATAATATATGAGTTAAATAGGCTTGACGTTATCACTTCAATTTCAAATGGTGAAAACAAAACTTTTAAACTTCCTATCTCTATATCTTTTTCTACGGGTATAACATGGGTGCTTTCAGCACTAAAAATATTTTTTTTCATTTTTTTCAAAATCCTTTTTTTCTAATTATATTTTCAAAATCTGCAATAGATAGTTTTAATTGGGAGAACTCCACAACCAATTTGTAAAGCTCAGATCCAAATCATAAAAAAAGTATATTCATACATTACGACTTAAAAGTCGTATATTTAAAATCTTTTAAATACTTAGCCACTGTTCTATGGCTTAAACCTCTGTCAAACAGTTCTTTTGAGACTTTTACAATATTACTGATAGTGAACTTTGGTATGTTCTCAGTCCTTCTTATATGTTCAATTGTGTCTTGGAATTTATACTTTGATAGAAGTGATCTCTTCTCTCTAGCTGAATTCAATAAACTCCTTCTCTCAGTTTCTGTCATAGCTCTTTTGGTAATGCCAGACTTTTGACCACCATAAGCTTTCTTTTGTTTTATTATTTTTTCAAACATTGGAGAATCTTTATATGTATTTAGCATCTCCTGAAATACACCTATTTCAAATATATTGCCACTAAGATAAAAGGCATTTTGTAAAAAATTACTATATCTTTTTGTTTCATTGTACTTATCAACAGTTACATCCCAGTTTGCTTCCAAGCTATGAGTTAATGCTGTCCTGACATCTTTGAAGTAGTTATACTTTTTTAAACGTTTTATTTGTAATGTTGTTGGAGCATTTGGAAAAAAATAGCCTACAAGAACTTTATAATACTCTTCTATTGCTATGAGTGTAGGTTCTAAGCCTATCTCTGACTCAATATACTCTCTTGTATATCTTATGTTTTCATTTTCTGATAGATTGGTTTGTACGTCAAACTCTAAAATTATCCAGCTTACTCTCTCTTTTGAGTTGAACTGAAAATTTGGAGCATCTACTTTGTAATTCGGTGTGCCTGCTTTTAAGAGAACTGCTAAATACTCTTTTTGCATATCTGCACTGTTTTTAATTGATTCATCTATATGATTGAGTGTAAAAATATTTTTTACATTTTTGCTGTTAAAAACCTCTTTACCCATTTGAGATATATTAATAATTGAGTTATAAAAGTCTGTCACCCTTCTTTTGCTCATTTTCAAATTATTTATCTGCTGTTTAAGCGATATTTTTTCTTCTGTTGTATTCATACTATCCTCGTTAATCTAAATATATAGATTAGTTTTAAGGAAAACTTTTTGATTTTCATTTACTTTTGGTATTTGATGGAGATTTTTGACTTAAATCTTGTTGTATTTTTTAAGGATGACTTTTGATAGATGCAGTTATTATAGGGATATCTATATAAAATCTATCAAAATACATTTATGTATTTTTATCAAATATAATAATAACATTCATCTATCAAAAGTCATCCCTTGTAAAAGTAGATCTAATGAATAAAAAATAATAGATGAAAGAAATTTTATTTTCCATGTGTTCCACACATTGTTTACAATATGGTTTGCTTACTTCTTTTTTGTTCAAACTATCTTCTATATTTATCTTCATTTTTTGTATTTTTCATTTTATTTACCTTTGTTGCTTAAAACTATAAAGGAACAAAGGATAATAAATATATGGAAAAGATAAGTTTATGTAAAAATGAAAAGAGTATATACTCAAAGGATTGGTTTATAAAAAGTATTGATAGTCAAGAAGAGTTGATTGAAATGGTAAAAAACTATGCATACTCAAATGCCTGTTTTAAAGATAATAGACGTTCACAAAAAAATATTCTTGGCTACCATCACCTGCTTATACTTGATATTGATAATGATGAAACTGATTTTACAATAGAAGATTGTCAAAAAGTATTAAACAGAAAAGGAATAAAGGCACTCATAGTTCCAAGCAAAAGTCATTTAAAAAATAAAAATGGATCAATCAAAGAGAGATACAGAGTGTTTTGCTATTTGGATCAGGTAATCCCAGCAGATATATCAAAAGAGATATATAAAGAGATGATGGCTCTGATTGTAAAAGATCTTGATATGAATGCATACATTGATACAAAGGCTCTCTTTGATCGGGCAAGATTTTACTACCCAACTCATAATTTAGAGGAAAAATATATCACCAGTATCTCAGGATCACTTGTTCCACTTGCCAAATATCTTGATCAGGCAAGGAATAATATTCAAAATAATACACCAATGGCGACAAAGAATAAAAAAACCAAAAAAAGTCATTCATCGGATACAAATCTCAATCAAGACAGTACTTATATAGCACCCTCAGTAAATTATACAATAGACAGAGAGATATATTCATATGATATTATAGCTATCTCCAAAGAATTGGACTATGAATCATTGATTCATGATTTGGAAGGTGTCTGCTTTACTGAATATGGCAATAAAGGTACTAAAATAAAAACAGATATGAGCAATACTTATCAACATTTCAGTGAATCCGGAGTTCTCTATGATTTTAAGAAGGATGTCAGTTATCATCTTGTCAGTTACATTCAGGAGATAAAAGGTTGCTCTCACACTGAGATACTTGAACTTCTAAAAGATTATGTTGATATTGAACAGTTTAAAAGTGTCTCTTCAAGGTGGCAGAATGCTTTACTTGAAGCATTAAAAGTTGCAAAAAACAGAGAAGAATTTTTACATGAGCTTATAAAAAATGTAAATTTTTCCTGTATTAACATTCACAGAGATAAAGAGGACTTAATCTATGTTGCCGGTAAGAAGTATCATATTTCAGATTTTTCACTGCAAAATTATAAAAGCAAGCAGGATATTGTCAAACAATTTCAACGAAACAGATCAAAAAATAAAAAAGAAGTAAGCAAACCATATTCTATACAACAGCGGTAGCCCTTTGTTATCTCTGTTGTATTTTACAATAACACTAAAATAGAGTATAATATTAACAATGAAATTAACTAGTAAATATAAAGGATAATAAAATGGTTAAATATGCACAAAATGAACTATTCTCCATTACAGACTTTACAAAACAGATAGGCAGTGCAGTTAACAGCATTAAAGAACATTCTCTTGAAAAGATAGGGATTCTTAAAAACAACAAGCTTGAAGCTGTTGTTATCTCAACAGATGAATATGAAAGGCTCAAAGCTCTTGAAGAAGCAATGGAACTTGCCGAACACAGTGAAATCTACAATATGATTGAGCAAAGAAAAGAGACACCTCTCTCAAAGTATATATCTGAAGATGAAATGGCTGCCAAATTTGGTATCAGCAAAAGTCAGCTATAAAAGATGTACAAGATTATCTACCACCCTCTTGTCGAAGAGGATCTCAAAAAACTCAATAACTCCATTCGTCTTGAAGTCTTTAAAAAATTAGAGAAGATAAAAGCCTCACCAGAACTTGGTCAACTTCTTGGCAACAAGAACAATATGAACCTCTCAGGTTTGAGGAAAGTCTATGTTGCCAAAAAGCAGGTTCGCATAGTCTATGAGATTGTTAATGATGTTTTAGTTGTCAAGGTTATAGCCATTGGCAAAAGAGAGGGAATGAAAGTATACACTGAAGCTCAAAAAAGAAGAGAATAATATATAAATATGTGCCTATAACAAGGCACATAGTAAATATTTTATAACTTTTAAAATCCATTGAAATTTATCTGAAGATATACCAGATTTAGTTGGTATATCTTTAGACATAAATTTCAATCACTAAAATTTTAAAAAGTTGTTGAATGGTATCAGGTACCAAGTCCCTACTATAAAAATATTTATTTTTACGGAGGCTTAAATCTCCTTTTTATGCTTGATAAAATAATAAGTACATTTGTTCTATAAAGCATACTATGCAACCAATGGAGTTTCAAACTGCTCACCAGAGGAGCTTTTATTACTTCTTTTTGGAAGTTTTGTCATGCAAACTTCAACAGCCTTGGTTCTATCTTTTAAAACACCATTGGCATATGTTCTGATATTTTTACTATATCTATAGGAGTATCTTGTTGCAAAATTTTCAATTAATGGATTATGATTGTTGTAATAGATAAAGTCTGCCTGTATATTTTTCATTTTATTCAGCAGCTCTTTATGGTTAAAGTCTATTCCATAGGTAAAAGAGGAGCTGTTGTTTGATGCTTTTTCAGAATATTCAATATAGGGAGGATCTATAAGTAGTAAAGCATCTGAACTGTTTTTATATTTTTTCAATAGTGTTTGATACTGTACAGACTTAAATGTAATCTTTGTACTTGTAAGTATCTTATGATAAAGAGCTACTTTGTTAATCAGTAGTTCTATATTGATAATTTTATAGGATGTCTCAAAAAAACAGGTTTTTGTTTTCATATCATAATCCAGCATGGCTCCGGTAGACTTGTGAATCAAAAAAAGGAATAAAGCTGCTCTTCTAGGTGACATTTTCTTTTGTATTTCAAGTTCTTTGAACTCTTTTTCTATACTTACATGTAATGCACGAGCCTCTGTTCTGCTTACAGGTGCAAATTTTCCATATTTTTTATAGTAGTCAAGAGGGATTGAAGCTAAATGACGTTGTACTTGTTTTGGTTTCCTCTGTATTTGTCTGTAAACATTGATAATGGACTTGTTGATATCATTGATTACAACTTCTTCAATACTGTTTTGCAGTAAAACAGGCAACACATTGTATGTAGCACCCATACCACCGGCAAATACATCTATAAATTTTGTATATTTTTTCTCTTTGAATGCATTGATAGCTAATTGCTGCATATCTGTCTTATTTACACCTTGCTTGCCACCGGCATAAGGAAAAAGAACACATTTTTTTGTATTACTATTGTCAGAAAAACTATCATAGTTCACAATATCAAGATCTCTTTTTTTGAGAAATGTATGCAATTCTCTTTGATTCATTCTCTCCAGGGAATCAAACAGATCTTTGTTCTTTGAGTAGTTAAGAAGTGCCTGGTTAACATACATATTTTGTGAAACAAAAGGTTTATGAATACTTTTTACAATAATTTTGGAAGTTCTTTCTACTACCTGCTTACGTCTTTTCCTAATTCCTGTTGTCATCAGATTAATTGAGGTATTGCCAGTACTTTTTAAAGCTTGTAGAAGACTTTTAGTTTTTTGCTCTGTTTTTCTTGATGAACTTTTGGGAGATGTCGGCTTTATGTGCAAAAGCAGATTTTCGATTATTGCTTCAAGTACAGAAATTGTAATAGAGTTACCAATTTGTTTTTTCTTCTGAGCATTTGAGACAGGAAACACAAAATCAGATGGAAATCCCTGGATTGCTGCCATCTCTTCGAGTGTCAGATATCGGAACAGTTTGTTTTTTGTATCATAGAACTTTGTCTTTGCAGATGAAGCAACAATACAAGGAGCTATTCCATTAGTAGAGCATATACGCTTATCTGCAGAGTATTTAATATGAGGTAGTTCCCAGAGTTTTATTATGTCAGTATCTCTTTTAGTGGGAAATGGAACTTTTTTTGAAGCATCAAAAGTATGAGCTGAATAATCTACACCAGTTTTTATGTAAGAATTAACGGATTTAATAGTCTCATTAATTTCTGGAAAATCATATCCGTGCTTTATATCCTTTCTAATGCCTATAAGAAAAAGACGTTCTCTATTTTGAGCAGAACCAAAATACTTTGAGTTTAATACTTTGTGATAGATTTTGTAATCAAGTGCTTCAAATGCAGCCTTAATCACTTCAAAAGTATTACCCTTATCATGATTGATTATGCCTTTGACATTTTCAAAGATAATGTATTTAGGCTTGGTCTCTTTAACAATTTTTAAGGCATCAAATGTTAAGGTTCCTCTTGTATCATTAAAACCCGCTCTTTTGCCCTGCATACTGAATGATTGACAGGGGAGACCTAACATTAATAGATCTACATAAGGCATTTTTGTAGAATCTAACTGCGTTAAATCCTTATAAGTGTGTTCAACAGTATGATTTGCCTCAAAAGTCTTGCGAGCAAATTTGTCTATCTCTACCATATATTTATTTATATGTGTAATACCTATATTTTTTAATGCCTGTTCAAATGCACCAATACCACTGCATATGGAAGCACATGTGAGTATATTAGAGTCGTTTACGATATCAATAGACTTGTTCTTGTCTAAAGATAAAACTTGTATTGTATTTGTATGAGTTTTTGTGATAAGCTTTTTCATCTTGTCTCCTTTTTGATTAAGGAAACTCTATAGGCATATAACGACTTATTTATAGTAGAAGGTATTTTTAAGGATATAAATGGAAAGCGAATTCAATAAAATAAAAGAGATTAAAAATAGAACGAAGTCAATAGATGAATTTAAAGAGCTATTAAAAAATGAACAAGAAGCTGTACAGCAGGCAGTATTAGCCAGTACAGCTTTTTCTGAAAATATGCAGATAGCCTTAGCAACAGATATATCTACACCATTGGAAGTTATGGTTGCATTGTTAAAATCACATTATGTTGTGGTAAGAAATTGCCTTGCTGCTAATGAAAAATGCCCACTTGAAATAATTAAAATGTTTTTCGAAAAAAGAGATGCCCTGATGGGCGTTGCCAGTAATCCTAATACTCCAAAAAATTTGTTAGAGTCTATTTTTTATATTGATAATGGCATATATAAAGAGTTTTTGTCTACAAATATATCAGCACCCAATAAAATATTAGAAGAGTTGTCTGCTGATGAAGACGAATATATAAGAATAAACTTGGCTTCCAATCTATCTGCCACTGAAAAAATTTTAACAGTTTTAGCCAGAGACATCAGCAAAGAAGTAAGAAGCAAAGTAGCATCCAATCCAAATACGCCAACAACTATACTAGATGAACTTGTTCAAGACAGTTCTTATGTCTCTGGCATTGCTAAGAATAATTTAAAACATAGAAAAAGTGATCAGGAAAAAATAACAGAAATCCAAAAAAAACTTCATGGTACTGTTGAGAGTGATTTTGATGAAATGAGCTTATTGTAACTATATCTCGTCACACATAGATTTAATAATATCGTTAAACTTCTCTTTTATAACTGTTGGTTCTAAAATTTTAACATGAGGGATGCAGCGTTTGACTGTATAGATAACTTTATTTTGTGTGTCAACAGCCTCAATATAAATTTTATTTGGATGAACTTCTTCAATTCCATTATTTTTCAAAAAGCTTTTGATCTCGTTCTCTGTTTTATATATAATCTGATTTTTCAAAGGTCTCATATCGAAAAAATCAGAATGAGAAATATCAGCCATAAGTATTACCTTGGACTCCCCTCTATCCGGTATTTTATATTTGGAAAGATGTGATTTAAACTGCTGTTGTTGAGTAAATTTTTGATCTGTTTTATCCCTTTCTTGTTCTTTTATCTCTATATGAGTAATATCAAGCAGCTTTAGAGTGATCTCTTGATTATCATAAGAGAATACAACTATTTTATCCATATTACCATCAAATGAGAGAGAAAAATCTATAATATTATGGAAGTATTTTTTCTTTTTGGTTTTAATTGTAATTGCAAGTCCCTCATTATACGCATCCAAGATAGCAAGTTCATGTTGAGCAACTGTAGAATAGAGTCTTGGGTCTTGCATCCAATATTCAATAAGCCAATCAATATGCTGCCAAAAACTCTTCACATTACTTGTAGAATTAAATTTCAAATAAGCACTTAATAATTCCAGTAACCTATCCAATACTTCAGTATCTCGTACTGGATGTTCTTGCGAACTTTCTAAGTTGATTGTGTATTTTACATATTTTTCATCTGAAATAGACTCTTTATGAAGTATATTATATGCTTCTAAGTACTGTAAACTTCGAAAAATAAGATCTTTTTTTCTCTTTTTCTCTATGTTATCACTTACAATACAAGGATTACTGTTGGATAGATTTTTTTTATCACTTTTGGAGGTACTTTTTTTGACTGGAATATAAAGATACGTATTCCAATCACTTTGGAGAATGGCATCTTTGTTAACAAGCTGGTTAAAAAAAGCTTCCTCTTCCATCTTGTTTTTTGCTATTAAATCTTCTGTTTCTTGGCAATTCTGTACTACTTTTTCTCTAAGTCCTTTAAGTTCGTTATTGTTTTTTTCATATAGATTGTCAATTTTTTTCTGATATTCATTTTCATCAACTCTGGGCAATACATCAAGCTTTTCTAGCTCTGATTTCAGATTTTTTAGTCGTTTTTCAAGTTTTTCTATATCATCTAATTGACTCGAAGGCAATAAAAGTTCTGTATCAATATCACTATCAACAAAGTCTTCATTGTAAGATTCATACTGTTCAATATCGAACTCAGAAAATTCCGAAATACTTTCGTTCTCTATTTTTTTTAATTCGACAATTTGATATTCTAGTTGATCAATATCTTGTTCTAGAGCCTCTCTTTTTCTCTTAAGCTTTTGATGTTGTGATATATACTTTTGTCTAAAAAGGCTTTCTTTTTGCAGAAGTTTTGCTTTTAGTTTTAAAAAATTCTGCTCATATTTTTTCTGTTGATTTCGGTATTCAAGCTCTTGCATTGCATAGCAGTATCGATAAAGTTCATCATTAACTTCACCCATCTTCAAATCATAGGTTTTTTCACTACTTTGCCCATATTTTCCCTCAGAATTAATGGTTTTCAAAATAGATACCAATAGTAGGTTCGTTGTTGATATTTTTGTTTTGATAGTCTGTTTTTTTATTTGTTGTAATTTTTCTGAAAGTATTATATCTTCTAAATGGTTATATAAAACAGTAGAAACATGATATCGCTCATCAAATTTGTGAAATTCAGCATCGGAAATTTTCAAATCATCTTTTATCTGCTGGATAAAGTTATCTCGCAGGGCAATTATCTCATCAGGCAATAAAGTTATATTAACAAAAAGTCTCTGACAATCTGAATCATCTTCTAAATCATAAATATGATTAATAGTGATTTGCTTCAGTGCATTTAAAAAAGAATTTTCATCCTCCAAAAGTATGCTGTTAAATTTTATATATTTCTTCATCAGAAGATTATACTAAAGATAGCTACAAATTTCAAAAAAAAAGCAAATTTTATGTTAGTTGTCATTCTGTTGCTTAAAATTACAGGAATAAAGGAAAGATGATGATATTAACGATTAAAAGTGAATTTATTCATGACAATATATATGATAAAGCATACATAGCGAAACTTGCTATTGAAAAACAGACTGGTAAGCTCAATAGAAATTTTCTAGTAAGAAAAAATATTAAAAAAAAGCCATACAGTTTTAATTTTCAATGGGCTGTTATAAAAGGTGGAGTCTATGAAAAAAAAGAACAACATCATTATCAAGGTCAAATAACAAGTTATTTTGCTGTTAATTATAATGGTGACATTATTAAACTGCGCAATAGAAAAATTGCACAGATTCTTTTAAAAAAAGGGATTAGAAGTTGGGGAAGAAAATCCTCACTAAGAATACAAATGTATAATTTGATGGCTAGAAAATCTTAAGATGCCATATCTAAAACTTTTATACCATAATCTCTAAGTTCACCCGTAGGTCCAACATATCGATATAGTGTTGGCCTGGTAATTCCAAGTTCTTTGCAAAGTTCAGAAACTGAAGTATCTCTATTTTTCATAGCCACCTGAGCAAGTCTCACTTGTGACTTGGTAAGTTGAAATTTTCGACCACCTGTACGACCACGGGCACGGGCAGATTTGATTCCTGCAACAGTGCGTTCACGGATAATTGATCTTTCATACTCTGCCAAAGCTCCAAAAATTGAAAAAATCATTTTTCCTGCAGGATTAGTAGTATCAATATTTACACCTGTACCTGATATGACTTTAAAGCCAATTCCTCTTGAAGTCAGATTATCGATTGTTTCGATTAAATGTTTTAAATTTCTACCAAGGCGATCAAGCTTCCATACAACCAGTACATCATCTTTGCGTAATGCTTTTAAACATGCTTCAAGCCCAGGTCTCTCATTTTTTGATCCTGAGATTTTATCAGTATAGATATTTTCTTTGTTAACTCCGGATTCAACTAAAGCATCAATCTGTAAATCCAAGACCTGACTTCCATCTGATTTTGAAACTCTTGCATAACCTATCAACATTAAAATCCTTTAAAATCAAGGTGTAAATTAAACCTTCGTTTGTGAAACACATCTCCAAGAGATCGTATTACAGGCCTTTTTTGTCAATTAACCCGTTTCACAATCTAAGTTTAGCGAACCCCTATTAGATCTAGATTAATTTACACATTTTTCATTAAATTTAACAGATATAAATATTTTAGAAAAACTATTGCTTAAAATAGATTTAAAACAACAAGGATGAAAAATGCGAAAAGAACAGACAGAAATAGAAAATGAAACAATAGAGTTAATAGTATCAGATATGAATAAACTTTCCAGTCACCAAAAATTCAGTATTGCACAGGTATTTGACGGTAAAAGCGAAATACTTTTACAAACACTTATAGATGATAATTGTACACTCAATATTCCTAATGCTAATGGAAAATTACAACAAGTCAGTATTTTGGCAGTGCTGCTGGAGAACAAAAGTATCGTCGGTATTTTAAGAGACAAACTGATTCAAGCCTGTGAACATAGTCAGGATGAAGAGGTAAAAATCAGATTGGCAAAAGACCCAAAGACACCTCTCTCTATTCAAGAAAAATTAGCACTCGATCCAAATGGTGATATACGTGTTGAGTTGGTTTGGAGAGACAAACCAGAAGCATCTATTTTAAAAAATCTTGCACAAGATGAAAACTGGGCAGTCAGAAGAGAAGTAGCCAAATCAAAATATGCAACACCTGAAATCTTAGAACTTTTTATCAACGAAAAAGATGATGATGTTGTTTTGGAAGTTTTGCAAAATCCCAACTCAACAACTGATATAATCAACAAGTTTGCAGAAAAATTTATTGAACAGGATGGTTGGATTGGAGAAAATGGAGATAAATTTGATACAGTTTGGAATCATAAATTTCTTACTTTAGCCGTTGAGAAAATACTTGATAGTAATGAATTTATAAGCGACCATCCACTTTTACACTATATTGCTGATCATGATGAAGAGATGTACAGAGTTATATTGGCAAAAAGAGAAGATGTTCCGGTATCAATTTACAATAAACTTTACAGGGAAAGTGATGAAATAATATTTCCCTATTTGGCATTATCAAATTTATCCAATGAAGAGATGCTTCTTACAATGGCAGACAGTAAGAGTGCTCAACCTATGCTTCTTATGAGTCTTACTGACAGTTGGTATGATAAAGTAAAACTCCATGTCATAAAACATCCAAATACACCGGAGATAGCCCTGAAAAAACTCTCTTTCGATAAATCAAAAGAGGTGAGGAAATCTTCAAAAAATGCCCTTTCTGAACGGAAACAGCAAGCAAAAGCTCAAAATAATAACACTGATATTGAAAGTAGATAAAAGCCAATCTAAGCACTAACTTCAAACTGCTCTATAAGATTATTTACTCTGTTTTTACATAGATACGGATAGTTTTTTAGAGCTGTCAAAGAGTGATAGTGTTAAAAATTCCGTGTCAACAGAACCTGTAAAATAAGACTTTTTGTGCCACAAGTTCTACTTTTATATTCTCAGAAAGCATCTATCACTCTATCAACCTTGCAACACTGCCGGAACACTTTTCACATTTACCAGTTAGAATCAACTCCTCTCCATCCATCTTTGCTTCAAAATCAACAATTTTAACAATAGCTTTGCAGTGAGAGCAATATACATTTGAGAGTATTTTAGGTTTAACTTCATCAGGTATTTCATTGAATTTTTGCATCGCTTTTTTATCGAACTTTATCATGTAACATCCTAAGTATTTAATCTGTTGTTTATACCATATCTTCTATGTAATTTTCAACTTTCTCATTCCAATACCGAACATAAGATTCATATTGTTCTTTGTTTAAAAGATAGTTTGCTAACTGCTCACCTGAAATCTGATAAGAGTTTATATATGTTCGTCCATCATCAAGTGCTTTTTTCATACGATGATTGCCATCAATTATCTCATACCTATTAATTCTTATCTCTGCTTGAATAACTGGTGTACTTAAATCTACTGACTTTAAATGTTTTTTATTGATTACACTAAAATCAGCTGAATGCTCTTCAAACCACTGTTTTAGATAAATTCTTTTCTGTTGAGCAATGAGATTCTTAGATGAAATATCACTAATAATAGCAGAAATATTGAACTGTAAGAAACCTCCATAAACTTCTTCTGCCGGAATTGACGAAGGTTCAAAGTTTTTATTGAGTATTAAAATTCTCTTTTTTGCCACTATTAAACTTTCAACATCTTTTTACGAAGTTGATGAAGAAATACTTTGAGCCTAATATAGTAAATATCTAAAAATTTCAAACTCTTCTCCTGATAGTAATTATGCATAATTATACTCCGTAAAGATTAAATACCTGATTTTATTTTACGAACAATAAAAGCCTTAACTTCAAAAATTTTTGCTATTGTAGTTATCGGTCCACTGGAATTATATATGTTCATATAGAGTGTTTCAGCATTGAGACCAAAAGGATCTTCCTTGACTGTTTTATCAAGTTCTTTCTTTAAAGCATCATCCAAATCTTCAAACTTTTTCATATCTTCAAGTCCCCAAATTTAGTTGGTGTAAAGTATAAATCTCTTTCAACATGCAGCCCCATATGTCCTCTGACCTGTTCAAGTTCATCCAAACTCACATACCCAAGTTCCTGATCCAAACCATCAACAAGAGCAAAAAAACTATTACTCTCTTGATCATACTCTAAAATGTACCAAGTCCAGTTTACATCAGTTAAAAAAAACTTGGCATATACCATTTTCTCTTCTAATTCAACATCCTCACTACTGTAAAAAGGTGGAATAATTTTTCTTAATTTATCTGTTAATAACTGCATATTTATTCTCCGTCTATATTAAGTCTATATCTGTTATTTCATTTGAAACTGACTCTTGTGCAAGTTTTGTGTTGGTGTACAAAGCTTTAAATTTGGCAAAGCTGAAATATCTACTGCTTCTTTCACCATCAATTCCCAGCACTTTTAAAATTCTACGATGCACATTCTTCAAATCATTTGCATCTATCAAGTGAGCATTTCTTCTAACTGTTGCTTCTATTTTTTGATTATTAAAAATATATATCGGTGTACAGGCTTCATCAAGTCTCCTGTCAATACTCTCACTCATTTTGCACATCCAAAAATTCACTGATCTCTCGTTCTCTTTTTTCTATGTAACTCATAAGTGAAGGTCTTGAAGTAACATTTTGTTTTCTGAGTTTGACAGAGTAATTCTTGATAATTGTATCTATCATCTGTTTTGCATTCAGCTCTATATCTGCATCTCTTAGTTTCATAACAGTTATATTTCCATCTTTTGATTTAAGTTCAATAAGATTTTGCTGATAGAGATAAGGATTAAACTGCACTATTTTGTGCTGATCTTCTTTTGGAATACTAAGATAATCATAAAGTTTATTGATTTTGCAGTATTTTAAAACCGCTTCAAATACTGCATCATGATCAAGGAAGAATGGTTTTGCAATATATTTTCTATCGCTCTTTTTATAATAGTACTCAAATGTTTCCAGTTTGGATGTCTCAAAATCCTGGAAGTCCAGAGAATTTGCAAAAACATATGCAGAAGAGAGATTTTGAATAAGGGCATAAAACTGATCTGAACCAAGTTTGTTAATCATTAATTGATGGTTTTGAAAAGCCAGAAAAAGTTCAACTTTGGACTCACGCAGTACATCTGAATGCAGCGATCCAAAATCTTTATTTAAAACCCTCTGCACTTCATCTATAAATATACTGACACCTCTAATCTCTTTTTGCTGAACTCTTTTTGAGAGTTCCTGAAGTATTGAAGAAGTCAATGTGGCAAGAGCAATATCTTGAAATTCTTGAGCATTGAGTATGACTACTTTACCTTGACTCAGACTATCTGCAATTTCAATACCGTTATAATCATTTATGCTTTTATTATTGGCAACAGATGCAAACGTTGTACTCATTGACAAAAGAATTGTCTGAATTGTTGTTGTCTGATTGGAAGCGTTTTTGGAGTCTGTAAATATCTGCAAAGATTTCTTCTGTTCATTGAGAATATTTTTAAAAGCTATGTTTTTTGAGACCAGCTCAAGATAACTCTCTTGTATACTCAAAGAGTCAATTTTCATAACAAGTTCGTGAATATTAGCTTCTATAATCGTACCAAAACGTTCATGAATTTTTTTTGTATTGCTTATAAAACGAACAATATTTTCATGAGAAGAGAGAACCTCTGCAATATCTGAAAAAGTCACCCTTGCAGGAAGTCTAAATCTTGCAACTGCACTGTACAAGTTCTCCTGAATATTATAATCTTCAGTTGCTTTGATGACATCAATATAGGCTTTTATAATCTTCCATACAGAGATAACAAGGTTCGAGGCTGTAGTGGACCAGTAAGCATCTTTTTCATTCAGATTCATAATTCCTGCAACAAAATTGCCAAGCTCTTTTTCATTAAAATATTGAATAAGATTACAACTCTTACCCCATGGAATACCAAGCTCAATAATATCCTCTAATCTATTATGCTTGTCTGCTAAATATTTAACACTTGCATGCTCTTTGCCTTTATAGTCAAAGATTAAAACTCCATGACCTTTTGATAGTCTGTCATCAAGATTTGGATAGATAAAAGAGGATGTTTTTCCACAGCCTGTTTGACCGACACAATAAGAATGCCTAAATGTATCATCAACAATCAGTGTCTCTTTTTCTTTTTGTTTATTGGATGTTTTACTCTGTAAAAAGCCCATTGTTGCCATGAAAAATACCTTTGAATAAAGTTACTGTGACAACAAAAACATTGTTTTATCACAGAATTTTTTGAAGTCTTGTAAGAGAAAACACCGCCTTATTTTATATGAAGATTGTAGAAAAAAACTGCTCTTATTCAAGAGGAACTGTTGCTTTTTTTTGGATACAATATTGTAGCGGAAGCATCCTCTACAGGGGCTTAGATCATCTTTTTTTTCAAAAGAATTTTATGGTTTAAAGAGCAAAAACATCCTTGTTGTTCAGATAAAAAACAATCCATTTTATGTAAAAATCACCATAAAAAAAGATGAAGAGTCTCAGAAAAAATCTTATCCTTTTTTAGATTTTTTCAAGCATTTTTTGAGTTGCTTATTCCGGTAAAAAACAAGAGAGAT
Organism: Sulfurimonas sp. ST-27; assembly: GCF_048081595.1. Taxonomy (GTDB): domain Bacteria; phylum Campylobacterota; class Campylobacteria; order Campylobacterales; family Sulfurimonadaceae; genus Sulfurimonas; species Sulfurimonas hydrogeniphila. Next base: position 1,771,434 of record NZ_CP182226.1, on the reverse strand, counting down.
TTTCTGATTCTCAACTCAAAAAATGATGTAAAAAACAGAGAACAGGAGTCATTTTTTGAATGAAAAACAGTCAATAATGGCTCATTTTTTGATGCAAATAAACTGCTAAAGAACTCATTTTTCATCTAAAAGTTCATATATTTTTTGCTCAATAAACTCAAACAACAGTAAGAAAAATAGAGATAAATTACAATAGAAAAAAATCAAAAAAGGTAAAAAAAGAAGTAAGCAAACCCTATTTTACAGAGTTTCGGAGAAAGAAGTACAAAATATTCTCTTTTTAAGTTGCAAAAAAACCATCTCATTTCAGCTAAAAAAACAATTGTTTTACACTCCAATAAGATCAAAAAATGATTCCAATCTACAGATGATTTTTGGATGAAAGTTCAAAATTTTTTTTGATGTAATGTTAGATCTTTTTTTGATACAGGTTACAGATGAAAACTGATGCTTATTTAGTCCTTTTTACTCTAAAAAATGATCTTGAGTTCAGATATAAAAATGGGGTAATTTGAAAAGTTGAAAATTTCCTATAGATAATATAGTAATATATGTACATTTTTGAAGTTCTCTTTTTTAAGATGGGAGCTTATAAATAAAAAAAATGTTTCACAGCTTGTGTGATAAGAAAAAATATCTACGCACTTACTAATATTTTTCCAAAGAAGAAGAGATGACACTTTCAATATTTTCCGTCTTTAAGAGAGAAGAAAATATAACACTCTTTTGAAACTATTGAAGATATTTAAAAAGATGTCGATGAAAGTTTTATGTAGGTTTGGAAGATTAAAAAACATAAAACACATCGACTGTGCTTTATGTATATGCTTGGACTAAGACTCTAAAAAATCTAACAGATCTGTCCGAATATTTTTTTTAGAAAGCAAACTGATCTCTTTTGAGATTTTTGCCGTCAGTTTTTTAAAAGGTAGAAGTGCCCCTGTTTTATCAAGAGGGTTGATTTCATTTATAAAACACTCTCCTTTAATTGCATACTCCAATTTTTTTCTTGTAGCACTGTCAACTTTTGTAAGAGGCTTTTTACCTTCAACTAAAGCCAGAATCTGATTTCTAACCGGTGAGAAAATTTTTGGGTACTCTTCACTCAAAAGCTTTGATAGTTTTTCATCATCTTGATAACCGATAATCTTTACCTCTGCATCGAGAACTTGAGCTTTTAGTTCTTCTAGCTGTTTGATCTTTTTTTGTATTTCTTTGTAATTCATGTAAATATCCTTTTTTATTTACATAATTATTTTAAGTATAAAAAATAAAAATAATTAGAATAGTGTTTCATAGTGCCATGATATATTCAATAAGAAAACATTTATTATTTTATATTAAATTTCAATGGCTATAATTAAACAAGTTAAGTTTATCAAGTTCAAATAAAAGAGTTAGTTATTGAATCATATTAAATTATTACCAAAAGCTGCATCTCTAATAGAGTCTTTACGGGATATAGGCTATTCATTCGAAAGTGCTGTAGCGGATATTATTGACAACAGTATTACGGCCAAAGCAAAAAGTATACATATCTATTTTGATATAGAAGAAAATGAGCTGAAACTTGCAATAGTTGATGACGGTACAGGGATGACTAAAGCCAAGCTTACAGAGGCAATGCGTCCAGGAAGTCAGAACCCTTTGGATAACAGAGACCGGGATGATCTTGGTCGTTACGGATTGGGCTTAAAAACAGCATCTTTTTCCCAGTGCAGAAAACTGACAGTGATTTCCTCCCAAAAGAACAACAGAAACAGTGCTGTATGGGATTTGGATTATGTTGCAAAAAATGATGAGTGGCTGCTTCAGCTTCCTGATGAAACAGAAGTTTCACAGTTTTATATGCATGAAAAACTTCCCCCAAACGGTACTCTTGTAATCTGGGAAAACTGTGATCGAATACTTGATGATACAGTATCTGACGATATGGAAGATATTGTCAATGAAAAAATTGCAGATCTGCAAAAGCATCTTGAGCTTGTTTTTCACCGTTTTCTTGCAGGTAAAAACAAAATAAATATTTATATAAATGATAACTTACTAAAACCTTTTGATCCCTTTTATTCCAAACATCCTGCGACAGATGAACTTTCGGAAGAAATCATCAATATAAACGGAGAACAGGTAAGAATTCAACCATACCTGTTACCACACTACACAAAAGTTTCCGCATCTGATTATGATTACTATGCCGGAATCGGAGGGTATCTGAAAAATCAAGGGTTTTATGTTTACAGGAATAAAAGACTTTTGATTTCGGGTACATGGTTCAGAATTATTCCCCAGTCTGAAATGTATAAACTGGCCCGGATAAAGATAGATCTTCCAAACAATATGGATCATCTTTGGAAAATTGATGTAAAAAAATCCCATGCTTCTCCACCTGCTGTTATCAGACAAAGACTTAAAAAAATTATTGAAAAAATTGCAGGTGCATCTACACGGGTTTATAAGGCACGTGGTATAAGACTGACAAAATCTGATGTGGCATTCTGGGAACGCTACAGTGCCAGGGGAGAGATAAAATATACAATCAATAAAGAGCATCCTATGATTGCGAAATTTACCGAAAACCTTGATAGGGAACAAAAACATGAATTTTCAGAGATTTTGGATCTGATTGCTGCTTTTTTTCCAAAAGATGCTCTTTATTCAGATCTTGGAAACAATCCAAAAGAAGTAACTCAAAGTAAAGAGGTTTCAGATGTCGAATTGGAAGAGAAGGCAGTTTTCCTTTACAAACATGGAGTTTTTAATACAGAAAATATTGATCTGTTAAAAAACATGGAGCCATTTAACAAATATACAAAAGACTGGGAAAAGTTTTTTGCAGAGCAGATTCAAAAAGGAAATATTTAATGGAATGTTATGAAATTTTAAAAAGTCAGTTAAAAACACTGATGATTAATCAGCAGAAAATTTTAACGAAAGAAGAGCTGGAAAAGAATATTCCTTTGTTGGAAATGGTTTCAAACTGTACTCTTGACAGTATGGAGAGAGAAAAGCTTATTCGAGATATAATCTCTGAAAATCAGATTTCAATTCCATTGGGAACAGAAGTTGTAAAAAAAGGATGGGAACCATGGCTTCACAAACTTGAAGACAGAAGTACCTATTATGAAGACAGGTACAGACATTATTTGTTGCACAATGAAAATTATCCTGCCGGTGTAGTTAATAAAATTTTTGAAAAGAATGAAAAACTTCTGGATTATCTTGAAAATCCCTACAGAGAAGGGAAATGGATTAAAAAAGGTCTTGTGATGGGATATGTTCAGTCAGGAAAAACTGCCAACTATATTTCCCTGATTAACAAAGCGGCAGATGTTGGATACAAGCTGATTATTCTTATTGCAGGTATTCACAACAATCTGCGAGAACAGACACAAAAAAGAGTGAATGAGGGATTTATCGGTTTTGACAACCTTGAAAAAAACTATATCGGAGTCGGACTTGTCGATCATAAACGAATACCAGGCAGTTTGACAAGTACACTGAATGATTTTAAAAAAACAAATCTTCAATCACTGGGTATCAATCCAAAGGACTATAATGAACCTATTATTCTTGTTATTAAAAAGAATTACTCAACTTTAAACAATATTCTAAACTGGCTCAAAGGCACAACAAGGGAAGAGAAACTTTCTGATTATCCGTTACTCATAATTGATGACGAAGCTGACAATGCTTCTGTCAATACAAAAAAGAATCCTGATGAAGCTACAAAAATAAACAGACAGATAAGAGAGATTCTTGCACTTTTTCATCGAAGATGCTATGTGGGTTATACAGCTACACCGTTTGCCAATATTTTTATAAATCCTGACAATGAAGATGATGAAATAGGAGAAGATCTGTTTCCGGAAGATTTTATTATTGCTCTTGAAGCACCTTCAAACTATATAGGTGCAAAGAAAATTTTTCTTGATGAAGATTCGGATATTCTGAGAAAAATCGAAGATAATGAAGTCTGTCTTCCTGTCAAGCACAGAGCAGACTTCAGAGTAGAATGTCTGCCTCAAAGCCTTTATACTGCAGTATATCTGTTTTTGCTTTCCGGAGCTGTAAAGCGATTGAGAAATGTCAAGAACCGTCATCATTCCATGCTTATCAATGTATCTTTTAGAATTTCTGTTCAGGAACAGATTAAAACACTGCTTGACGAAGATTTGCGTAAGATTTTAAACAGTATCAGATTCAATCATAAAAAAGATCTGCATGCCATGTTAAAAAATGATACTGTTGCAGGAATATATAGTGTATGGGAAGGTGAATACAAAGACAAAGATTCTTACAGTTTTCAAGAGATACTTGAAGAAATCATCAACTATGAACGATTGACAAAAGTACTTGTAATAAACAGTAAAAATGAGCCGTTACGTTACAGTGACTATGATGATACAGGATTAAATGTAATAGCAATCGGAGGGTATTCTCTTTCTAGAGGATTTACACTTGAAGGACTGACAGTAAGCTACTTTTTACGGAATACCCAGATGTATGACACCCTTCTTCAAATGGGAAGATGGTTCGGTTATCGTGACGGATATGATGATCTGTGCCGGGTATTTATGAGACCGGAGGCAATTGAGTGGTACGGATATATTGCAGAAGTTGTCGAAGAATTAAAAGAAGAACTGAAAATCATGGAGTATTACAAACGAAGTCCCCGTGATTACGGTTTGAAAATCAAAGATCATCCGGCATCTCTGATAGTAACAGCGAGAAACAAAATGTACAGTGCGAGAGATGCTTTGGTCGAAGTATGTTATTCCAACAAACTGATTGAGACAAGGGTACTGAGCAGTAAAAAGAATGTTATTAAAGACAATCTGGATACTGTAAAACAGTTTGTTTATGAACTTGGCAGGGATTATATTCCCAATTCAAACAACTATCTCTGGGAGAATATCAGTGCAGACACTGTTCTTGGTTTCCTGAAACAGTTTAAAAATCACCCTTTGAACCAAAGTACCGATACCGGAGCTTTGACCAATTATATAGAAAAAGGGAAAGAATACGAGTTGAATTCCTGGGATGTAGCATTGGTCAATATTTCAAAAAATGAATCTTATACATTGTATGACGGCTTTACAATAGGGAAAATTGAAAGAAATGCTCCACTGGAAGATGATGCGATTGTTATTAGCGGAAAAAATCACAGAGTCGGTCAACCGAGTGATGAGCGTATAGGACTCAGCCAGGAAGATATTAATGCAGCAAAAGAGCTTGCTGTAAGCCTGAAAAAAATGAAGTTGGAAGAAGAAGGTCTGCCTGAAGAAGAAATCAATGAAAAACTACAGAAAGTCAAGCCAATCGGTAATCATTACAGAGAATTCAGAAAAAAACCACTGTTAATCCTCTATATTGTCAAAGTAAAAAATGCAGAAGAGTTTGACAGTGTGGCAGCCTATGGAATCAGTTTTCCGAAAATCAGTGAAAATGATATCTGTGACAGTAGCAGAAAAGGTTTTTACAAAGTTAACCAAAGATGGTGGGAAGAGTATATAAAGCCTACATGGGATGAACTTGAAGAGGTCATAGAAGATGAAGAATAACCCATGGCAAAATATCAAACCGTCTGTCAGTGAAAATGCAATTAACGGGATTCTTGCTGACCAAAGTCATCTGCTTGAATTTTATTGGGCAAAAGACATATCCGGTAACTTTCTTTTTGTTCTGTCTGCTTCATCCAAAATTATCTTAACTGCTGATATTCCGAAACTGTATGGTATCGATATCAGTGTAGGGAAACATGACAAGAGCAATCAGCTTGTTTTTACACTGGCTTCAAAAGAAGATAAGGAAATATTTTATACTTTGTGTATGGATCTTGTCAATTCTACAAAAGAGTTGCATGATGAGGATTATGCAATTAACACTGTTTTACTTCGTCTTGAGAAATGGCAGTATTTCCTTAAAAACAAACGCAAACCTATAGATAAAAGACAGTTAAGGGGATTGACAGGAGAACTTCTGTTTTTAAAAAACTATCTGCTTGTGAATTATACTGCCGAAGATGCTTTGACATTTTGGAGGGCTCCACTGCAGTCGGTACATGATTTTGAATTCAGCGGTTTTTCGGTTGAAGTGAAAACAAAGTCTTCTGTAAATACTGTTCACATATCTTCCTATGAGCAGCTTTTCAGTGAACTTGAACACCTCTTGCTGTATGTAGCTACACTAAATGAAAGTACTGCTTCAACATTAAAAGCATTTAATATTTATAATCTTATAGATGACATTAAATCTTTACTCGGAAATGTTCTTTACAAAGAAAGGTTTGAAAACCTTTTAATGCAGTACGGATTTCTTGAAAGGGAAGAGTACAAAGAGTATTGGTTTCTTTTGATTGCCGATGAATTTTATGAAGTATCGGAAGGTTTCCCAAGAATTGCCGAACTTCCTGACGGAGTAGAAGCTTTGACATACAGAGTCAATCTTGAAAAATGTAAAAATTACAGAGCTGAAGAAAAAATACTGCAAAAGGCCGGACTGAAAAAATGAATACAGTAGAAGAGTTTTACAATGATTTTATGCAACAGATATATGTTGCTGCGGATACGGGAGAAGATTTTAAAGTAAGCCAGTTCTTTGACAAAGCGATGGAATACCTGGTTGAAGACGGTACAGTCGGAGACTACACATATCTTCCGTATAAAAAGACAGGAATGAGAGTTGACGGCTATGAGTTGATTGAAGACAGAGAGATTCTCAATCTCTTTATCTGTGACTATACCGATACAGATGAACTTGCAAGTTTGACCAATACCGATATTGAAACAGCTGTAAAGCGAATCACAAATTTCTTTATTCAGTCTGTAGATCAGAAGCTGTATGAGAATCTTGAAGAAACACGACCTGGTTATGCAATCGCATATTTTCTTTATCACAACAAAGACAGATTTCATTCTGTCAACATTATTCTTGTGAGCAACAAAAAACTGAGCAAAACAGTCAAAAAACTTCCTGCTGCCAAACTTGACAACTATAATGTCAGTTATGATATCTGGGATATAGGCAGATTTTATGAGATTGAAACATCCAAAAACAAGAAAGAGACACTGGTTATTGACCTGGAGACAGATTTTGATGCAACAATACCTTCTCTTTCGGCACATATGCAGACATCTCCCTATGCTTCATATCTTTCTGTAGTAAGCGGTGAACTCCTTGCGCAACTATATGAGAAATACGGTTCCAGGCTTTTGGAGTCAAATGTAAGAAGTTTCCTGCAGTTCAGGGCAAAAATCAATAAAGGTATCAGAAAAACAATTAACGAAGAACCGGAAATGTTTTTTGCCTATAACAACGGGATTACAGCAACTGCCGAAGAAGTAGAACTTAATGCTCAAAATGAGATTACAAAAATAAAAAATTTTCAAATTGTCAACGGTGGACAGACAACAGCATCTCTTTTTAATACTAAAAAAGCGGACAAAGTTGGTCTTGACAATATTTTTGTTCAAATGAAACTGACAGTTATCAATGATGAAAAAGTAAATGAGATAGTCCCGAATATTGCAAAATATGCAAATACCCAAAACAAAGTAAGTGATGCAGATTTCTTTTCAAATGACATCTATCATATCCGTATGGAAGAAAAATCAAGAAGAATCTGGGCACCGGCAAAAGAGGGTGAGCTTAAAGGTACCAAGTGGTTTTATGAGCGTGCAAGAGGACAGTATCTTGAAGTACAGTCAAAACTTACAGATGCAAAAAAAAGAGAGTTTAAAGCTGTTCATCCGAAGTCTCAGATGTTTTCGAAAACAGATTTGGCAAAATATCTTATGGTTTGGGAAAACAAACCTCAGATTGTAAGCCGTGGAGCACAAAAAAACTTTAAGGCATTCGGAGAGATTATTGTCCCGAGATGGAATAAAAATGACAAAGAGTTTAATGATCTTTACTATATGCATACAATAGCAAAAATAATTATTTTCAAAGCCTGTGATTATATGGTTTACCGTGAGCCATGGTATGGAGGATACAAAGCAAATATTGTAGCCTATACACTCTCCACACTTTCATATCTGCTTGAAAAAGAGAAAAAAAATATAGATTTTTCGGCAATATGGAAAAGACAGGAGGTACCGGCTTATTTCTTAAAAGAACTGCAGAGAATCAGTAAGTATATTAATGACTATATTACAAATACTCCTGAAAACTTTACCAATGTTTCGGAATGGTGTAAAAAAGATATATGCTGGACAAACTTGAAAGAGATTCTTGACAATACCGATCAGTTGAAACTTTCAGAAGAGTTTTTGGAGCATATGATAACTTTGGAAGAAGTAAAGTATGAAGAAAAAGAAGCTAAAAAAGAACAAGCAGTTGACAATAGCCTTGCACTGATGACAAAAATGTTCAAACTGTCACCTGAGATATGGCAAGAAGTAATGCAGTGGGGCAGTGAAAAAAATCTGCTGTCATCGACACAAATTCAATTTTTAAATTTGATTCCTTCTGGAAAATTTCCGACAGATAAACAGTCCAAAAAGATATTGGAAATTATTATGTATCTTGAAGATGAAGGAATGAAAAGTGTATGGTAGATGAAGAAAATAACCCGTTCTGAAAATATGAAACGGATAAAATCCAGAGATACTTCGATCGAAATAATTTTTAGAAAAGCTCTTTGGAAAAAAGGTTACCGATACAGAAAGAACTGTAGGGATGTAATCGGAAAACCTGATTTATGTTTTAAAGGCAAAAAACTTGCTGTTTTCTGTGACAGTGAGTTTTGGCACGGGAAGTATCTTTTGGAAGGTAAATATATTCCGAAGACCAACAGAAAATTCTGGATAGAAAAGCTGGAGCGAAATATTGAAAGGGACAAATTCGTCAATATGAAACTGAAAGAAAAAGACTGGACTGTTCTCAGATTCTGGGAATCAGATATTCGAAAAAACACTGACAAGTGTGTTGAGATATTTGAGAAGACTTACAATCAGTTATAGTTTTACAAAATTTCTTTTATTTTCTTTGCAATCTGTTCAGCCATTTTTGGAGGAACAGCATTTCCTATTTGTCTGAACTGTGAGCTTCTTGGTCCTTCAAAATAAAAATCATCGGGAAATGACTGCAGTCTGGCAGCTTCACGTACAGAAAGTGATCGTAATTGTTTAATATCCGGATGGATGTAGTAATGTCCATCCATCGCCATATGTGCCAGAATTGTATGTGAAGCCGGCTGATCAGCTTTTATAACATTAAAGCGGTTTGTAAACGATGTTTTGTTTTTATGAGTACACAGTTCAGGTCTTCTTTGAGCCAACTCTTTGTAACACAGCCTTTTTTTATCTTTATTCCAAGCGGTAATAGCTTCTTTATAGATTTCCAGATCTCGTTCATTATGCATTCTGGTTTCGTGTTGGGTTAAAATATTAAAATTTTCATCCCTTATATTTACTTCTATCAGATATGAACCGGGTTTGCTTTTATATAAACCTTTTCCTTCTATCATATTATCAGGTTTTGTTTCAGGAAGATCTTCTAATACATCCTTTACAAGATATTTGTTTTCAATTTTTTCAAATTCCGGATATTTGTAATATTTTTGTCTTTTGTTCTTTTTCCAGCCAATAATAATTATACGTTTTCTGTCTTGTAATACACCATAATCTGATGCGGTCAATTCTTGAAGTTCCATATGATATCCGGCTTTGTCGATAGCATCCTTGATATCCTGAAAGTGCTGACCGTTAGCAGCACTCAAAATACCGGGAACATTTTCAAAAACAAACATTTTTGGTTGAAACTCTTCTAAAAATCTGACATAGTACTTATAGAGATAGTTTCTGGGATCACATGCTACAGACTCTTTCATTCGTGCTCTGCCGACAATTGAGTATGCCTGACAAGGTGGTCCTCCGATAATCAAATCCACTTTTTTGGCATTTTTATTTTTCAGATTGGCTTTTACTGTTTCTGTAATGCTGTCGAATGTATTGTCACCGATTTCAGTATGTATTACATCTTTGGAAACCGATACTCCGGACATTTCCCAAAGTTCATCACGAGATATTTCTTTTAAAAGGTATTGGTAATAGCTCTCAAGTTTATTGTTTTGTTTCAGATTCCAGTAAGCAGTACGAGTACGTAAGGTGTCACAAGCATGTTTGTCTGCTTCTACATGCCCGATAAATGTTGCTCCAGCCCTGAAAAAACCTTCTGAAAGGCCGCCTGCACCTGAAAATAAATCTAATACAACCACATGGACACCTGATTTTTTTGTAATTATATTCTTTTGCATCTTAGAAGTCCCTGTAATATATAAAGAATCATAATTATTCTAACGAAATTTATTTGTTAAAAGTTTGACAAAAACTTAATGCTAATAAAGTGCATCTTTTCTGACTAAAAAATATCCCTCGCTATCCTCGCTGCAAGCAACGAGGTATTTCAAAAATATTTATGCACTTTAACTTTGGTTGTATAAACACTATATATATTTATACAACTCCATTCCAACCAATGCAAGCATCGGGGAAATCTTTTCGATTATAGTACTTATCAAGATATTAAGTATAGTGTAAATATTTTAAAGTTTTGAGATATAGTTAGCTTATAAAGTATGTCCATTTTGTGTCTCAAGTTTGATTTTTTACTAAAAATTGGATTTTTTGTGCGCAGATACCTCTGTTTTTAGTATATTTTCTTAAAAAATAGAGCCTAGTCTCTCTTCGTAATAGATACAAACTTTATCTTGGTCACCAATCTTCCAAAAAATCATTTACAAAACTGGACACATCATCTTTTGCGGTGGATGGAGCTAACTGAGAATATATTTCAGTTGTCCTTGTGGATGCATGATCTAAAACTTGAGCGATATGAGCGATAGATGAGCCATTCATTGCTAAATGAGATGCAACAGTATTTCTAAATTCTTTAGAATCCATTTCTTTAGCTCTTTTTATTGCTTAACTTAATGGTGTTGCCCTTTTTTTTCTTTCTTAACATATCAATAATACTAGTCTGTCGCAAATCACTTTTCAAAGCCAATGATGATTATTTTAGAGACAGCTTGTATATCGGCTCCCTTGGTCAGTACTTTGAAAGTGCTTCGTTGAGTACCCTTACAAAAGCTGTGAAAATTGAATTATTGTAATTAATTATTCCTTATCAAGTCCCAGTACATATTATATGCTTTTTTCTTATCTTCATAAGTGAATGATAAATAATGAATAATTACTCCTTTTGGTTTATGATTTAAACAAGTATTAGCAAGAGCACTATCAATTCCACAATCTCTAATCATAATAGTTAAAAGAAATCTTCTTGTGTCGTGTAATGATATATTTTTATCTTTATAGAATTTTATTTCTGCTTGTTCAACAAATTTTTTAAACATCGCATATATACCACCTCTCCTCAAATTGGGAAACAATAAACCACTTTTAACACTATTTATATATTCAAAACATTCATCAGGAATTGGAAATCTGTAATCATTATCAGTTTTTGTAATTTTCTCTGGTGGGTTAATAAGTCCTTCTTCCATATAACAATCTTCTTTTGTTAATTGAAGTATCTCTCCGTATCTATGTGCTGAGAGAATTGTAAGATATAAAAAGTATTTTAATTCTTTTCGTTGATTTTTCTTGTTTGGTATGTACTTGGGAATGGCTTTATATAATTTTCGCATTACCTCTAAATGGTTTTCACGAATTCTTGTTTCAAGATTCTCTCTTACTGAATAACCATGATATTTTAATTTAGCAACAACATTATCAGAGATATTCCCCTTTTTAACTTCTTCCTCAAAAATTGGTTTCAATATCATTTTTAAATAATTTTTACTTGAATTTGATAGATGATTCACTTGTTCTTGAACTTCTAATAATTTTTCATAAGTTATTTTTTCTAATTTTAAATGTCCTATTGTTTTTCTAACATAAGCATCATAAAAATAGCCATAATTGTCATAAGTTGTTTTACCCCATAAACCAGACTTATATTTTTGTTCTCTTGTTTTATCAAAAATACTATCTAATGTGTGAATTGTTGTCTCAAATGGATTTTTACCCATACTAATTAAAACTTTAATTTCTTCAAGTTTATCTCTACCTTGTTTTTCGGTTCTACAACCGAAAAGTTTAGTTAGATTTTTTACGGGGTATGTTTTATTATTATGTTTAAATCTTGCATATATTGAAACTACACCATCTTTTGATTTTTTTGAGTATATCCCTTTGTATTTCATTCTGCTTCCCGAATAAAGATATTGAATTATACAGTATACACTATTTTATACACCTTGTAATGTATAAAAGTGGTTTATAGTGGTTGAAAAAGAAATTTTATTTATTTTAAAAGTCCCTATATTTAGGGTTTTAATTTGTATTTTGTGGAATGTATTTACAAAATTAACATAGCATCACCGTAGGAGTAAAACCTGTATTTTTCTTGTATCGCTTCAGCGTAAAGCTGATGCGTTTTATCAAGCCCGACAAAAGATGCAACCAGCATAAGCAGTGTTGATTTTGGCAGATGAAAATTTGTCAAAAGATGATTCACGCGTAAGGGTTTGTTGTTTGGATGTAAAAATAGATTTGCTTCACCCCTCATTTGTCCTTTGTGTCTTGCATAAAATTCTATAGTTCTTGTTGATGTTGTTCCAACACTCAAGACAGGAATATCAGAATCCAAAATCTCTTTTGCTTCCTTTGAAATATCATAGTACTCCGAATGCATAGGATGGTTTGTAATCACTTCAGCTTCCACAGGTTTAAAAGTACCGCTTCCTACATGTAAAGTAATATAGGCATGCTTGTGTTTTTTACAAATTCTTTTATGCTGCTCGGAGGTAAAATGCAGCGAAGCGGTAGGTGCGGCAACGGCTCCTTCCTGCGAAGCAAATACGCTTTGGTATTCATCAGCATCTTCATCCTCATCTGGTCTTTGAATATAGGGAGGAAGAGGGATATGCCCTATTTTGTCTATTACAGGAAGCAAATCTTCAAACCGTAAGAGTATGTTATTTTGGTAAAAATTGACTTCACGACTGCCGTCATCATTTAATTGTGTCACTTTTGCCATGAGATTGTCATCAAAAAATATCTCTGTGTCTCTCTTCACTTTTCCTCGAATATATACATTGATATTGTGTGCAGTAATGGCTCTGTTTATGAGAAGTTCTATTTTCCCGCCACTCTGTTTTTTTCCAAAAAGTCTTGCTTTTATAACTTTTGTATCATTAAAAATGAGAGCACACTCCGGAGAAAGAAAGTTTTCAAGATTATAAAAAAAGGTGTGTGTAATTGTGTCCGTGGCTCTGTCGTAGACTAAAAGTTTTGCATGATCACGGGGAGAAGCAGGATAGTTTGCTATAAGTTCATCAGGAAGAGTGAAGTCATAGCTTGCAGTGAGTAACTCCTGGTTACTCATCTTTGTCCTTTTTGTCTGTAAGCTCATCATATTCATCATGATGCTTAACACTTAAACTGCTTTCATCTTCTTCCTCTTCGTCCTCATCCTCTTCTTCTTCCAAAGGCGGGGCAGGGTTTACCATTTTCACTATCAAAATAGAAAGCAGATAGAGTATCACAAGCGGACCGGCCATAAGCAGCTGTGTTAACACATCCGGTGGAGTCAGCAGGGCTGCAACTATAAAAATAATAATGATTGCATATTTGAAAAATGCCGTCATCTGTCTGTCATCAACAAGTCCGAGAAGTGCCAAAAAGTAGGCAAACACAGGCAGTTCAAAAGCAAGACCGAAACCAAACATGATTTTTGTAAAAAATCCGACATAATCCTCGATGTTAATAAGCGGAGTAAATTTAAATGAACCGAAGGTAATGAGGAAGTCAAATCCAAAAGGTGTCACAATATAGTAGGCAAAAAGAACACCCACAAGAAACATAACTGTACCACCGACAATAAAAGGAATGATCATCTTTTTTTCGTGGGCATAGAGTCCAGGCGCGATAAAAAGCCAAATTTGCGAAAGTATAATAGGCAAGGCTCCGACAATCGCTGCAAAAAAGGAAACTTTCAATGCGACAAAGAATGCGCCGCCAACCTGTGATGTGGTAATCATACCGTTTGCCGCATTGACAGAGACTTTGCCGACTTCTGTCAGAGCATCATTGAGTGGCTGTACCATCCATGTAAGTATAGGTTCATGGAAGTAAAACATGACAAAAAACATAACTATTAAACTTGCTGCTGAAATAGCCAGCCTCTTTCGGAGTTCTACAAGGTGCGGTCTTAATTCATCAAACATTTTTATTTTCTTCTTCTTTCTCTGTATTTTCTTTTTCTTTCTCTTTCTTCTTTTTCTTAAAAGTCACTTCCTGCGTCTCTTTAGGTGCTTTTTCGATTGTATCTTCATCATCTTCTAAAAGATTGTCTGTGAGGTTTGTAAGTTTTGCACCGGCCTGCGCAGGAATGTCTGTAACTTTGTTCAGGCTTTCGCTGGCATTGAGAAGCTCTTGTTTATAAGCAAGTGCTTCCTGTTTTATCTGACTTAAATTCATCTCTTCTTCAAGGGAGTCTTTTACTGTTCCTATCGTGTTTTTAACGTTTCTAAAAAATTTAGCAATTTCGACCATTGTACTAGGCAGTTTGTCCGGACCTAGAAATAAAATAGCGACAACTGCTATGAGTAGCATCTCTGTAAAACCCATACCAAACATATTCAGCCTTCATAGTTTATTGATAGTGAGATTTTATCCAAAGAATCATTAAAAAATCTTCAAGAGGTCAAAAAGAGCGCAATTTCATCTGCCAAAAGGTAATCTGTGTTGTATAAAATATTATTTTTTAACATGATTTTGTTTTCATTGAGCAAAATTTCTGCTTTTTGCCGTTCCTGTGCATTTAATATATCCTGATCTACGCCGACAACAGAGCGCAGACCCAAAAAGATCTGTTCGAGTCTTTTGTCTTCTCGTGTGAGTATCTCTTGTCTGATTGACAGAGGATCGCTGATATATGCTTCTATATCAGTTAAGGGATAAAATCTTGTTAGTCCAAGTTTGCCGACAGCTCCGGCTCCGGCACCGATATAGTCTTTATATTGCCAATAGCCAAGATTGTGAAGAGATTGATAGCTTCCAAAATTGCTTATTTCATACTGTGAAAACCCATGCTTTTGAATCTCTTTGAAAATCCATTTTGTAAGTGAGAGCTGTTCACTTGACATTTGAGGACGGTTTTCAAAGGCCGTACCCTCTTCAATCATTAAGGCATAGGCACTGATGTGATTGATTGGCAGAGACAGCGCTGTTTGTATGTCATGTGAAAGAAGTTCTTTTGTATCACCCAGGGTAGCATAAATCAAATCCAATGAGATGTTTTTAAAGCCGACAGCAGAGGCATTGTGAACAGCATCTGAAGACATCTGCGGGGTATGTGCTCTGTTTAAAATTTTGAGTTTTTCCTTATCAAAAGTCTGCGTTCC
Organism: Sulfurimonas sp. ST-27; assembly: GCF_048081595.1. Taxonomy (GTDB): domain Bacteria; phylum Campylobacterota; class Campylobacteria; order Campylobacterales; family Sulfurimonadaceae; genus Sulfurimonas; species Sulfurimonas hydrogeniphila. Next base: position 1,756,019 of record NZ_CP182226.1, on the reverse strand, counting down.
GAAGCTGATACGGTTCACTCCGAGAGTATACATGCCCTCAAGCCACTCTTTTGTTGCAGAGTTGGGATTTGCTTCACTGGTTATTTCTGCGTTTTTCACAAGATAGGGATTAAGCAGGTCGAAAATTTCTTCATAAAGCTGCGGGGCAACGGTTGAAGGCGTGCCTCCTCCTATAAAAACAGTTTCTATAGTCTCTTTTTCTGCCTGAAATCTTTGCAATTCATACTGCAGCTGTTTTTTAAGGGCATACATGTAATTCTCTTTGAGGTGAAACTTGTCAACATAAGAGTTGAAAGCGCAGTAAGAGCATTTGGAATCGCAAAAAGGAATATGAATATAAACTAACATAGTGAAATTATAGCCGGATAAACTTATTTTAATTGCTATTGCTGTATAATCGCGTACAATTAAATACAGGTGCTTATATGAGTAAAGAAGAAATATACCGTCCCAATGTTGCTATGATAATCGTCTCAAATGAGTATCCGCAAAAAAAAGATGTTTTTATCGCACAAAGAAATGATTTGACTGACATTTGGCAGTTTCCACAGGGTGGCATTGATGAAGGCGAAGAGGTCAAAGAGGCTCTTTTCCGTGAAATGGAAGAAGAGATAGGGACAGACTCTGCTGAAATAATAGCAGAATATCCAGAGTGGATTTCTTATGATTTTCCTCCTAAAATTGCGAGTAAAATGAAGCCGTATAAGGGACAGACACAAAAATATTTTTTACTCAAACTCGCAAAAGATGCCAAAATAAACCTAGATACAAAGCATCCCGAGTTTATAAACTATAAATTTGTGGCAATAGAGGATGTTTTAGACTTTACACCGCATTTTAAGCAGTCTGTATATGAAAAAGTTATAAATCATTTTAAAAGAGAGGGGCTGTTGTAAATGCTAATAGTTCAAAAATTCGGTGGGACCAGTGTTGGTGATTTGGAACGCATACAAAATGTAGCGAATCGTGTGGCAAAAACAAAAGAAGCCGGGCATGATGTAGTAGTTGTTGTTTCGGCAATGAGCGGAGAAACAAACAAACTTGTTGGATATGCCGAACATTTTTCAAAAAATCCTGCCCGTGCAGAGATGGATATGCTCTTGAGCTCAGGTGAAAGAGTGACATCGGCACTCCTCTCTATTGCACTGCAGGAGATGGGAATTGATGCTGTTGCAATGACGGGGAGAAAAGCAGGTATTGTAACCGACAAGCAGCATACCAAAGCGCGTATTGAAGAGATTGATCCCAAAGCTATGAAAAGTGCGTTGCAAAGTGGCAAAGTTGTTGTAGTTGCCGGTTTTCAGGGAGTAAACACAGACGGAGATGTCACAACACTCGGACGTGGAGGAAGCGATCTCTCAGCTGTTGCTATCGCAGGTGCATTAGAAGCTGACTTGTGTGAAATTTATACGGATGTGACAGGTATTTTTACAACAGATCCGCGAATTGAACCAAAAGCAAAAAAACTTGATAAAATCTCTTATGAAGAGATGCTTGAACTTGCATCATTAGGTGCAAAAGTATTACAAAACCGCTCTGTAGAACTGGCAAAAAAACTCAATGTCAATCTCGTAACACGAAGCAGCTTTTGCGATGATGAGGGAACATTAATTACAAAGGAAGAAAATATTATGGAAAAACCACTAGTAAGCGGAATTGCGTTAGACAGAAACCAGGCACGCATCTCTTTAATGGGTGTCAAAGACAGACCGGGCATTGCTTCTGATATTTTTAATGCATTGGCAGATGCCGAGGTAAATGTGGATATGATCATTCAGAACAAAGCGGTTGATGATACAACAAATATTGACTTTACTGTACCTGTGAGTGATCTGCATGATGCAAAATCTGTTGTAGATACCTTTGTACAAAGCGGTGAAATCAAAGATGATTCTTATAATGAAGATATCTGTAAGGTTTCTGTAGTGGGTGTTGGTATGAAATCGCATGCCGGTGTTGCTGCCAAAGCCTTCTCGACGATGGCAAAAGAAAATATCAATATCAATATGATTTCAACATCAGAAATAAAAGTATCCATGGTTATAGACGAAAAGTATGCAGAACTTGCGGTGCGATCTCTGCACAATACCTATGAGCTAGACAAATAAGTACTTACATGCCGGATTTTGCACAATGGAGCCTGGATGCCATAAGAGAAAAGGGCGGCAGTCTCAGCTGGCTTGAAGAACACCGGTTTGAGTGGTCTAAAACAACTGCATACGCACTGGAACAGATTCTTAATGGCAAAACAATTATTCTAATTACTGACGAAAAAAGAAAGTGGTTTGAAAATTACATTTTGAGTTCTTTAAACGGAGTACTGCTTGAACGCCCTATGATACCTATCATCAGCATTGACAATATTTATACACATTACAACAGTGTAGGCAGTGGTGAAATGATAGATATTATAGATGATATGATTTCACTCTCTTTTAAGGGCGATTATTTTTTTTGGTACATCGGCAAAGGAGATGATAAACGCAGCGATATCGCCAAAAGAAAAGATGAAAGTTATTTTTGGATCTTTGATGAAGATTTCAACAATGCGTTTACACTCAAATCCTATGATACGGATTTGGATATCAAACTGTTACAACTTTACAAACTTTTTGATGCTTCGTTGAATGCTGCAATGTTTGGAGAGGTTGATGCAAGTTCCTGATGTAATAAAAGGGCATATCCTCATTGCAAATGATGTGGAGGAAGCTGCTGAAAAACTGGAAAATGAACTGCAGGGCTTCCGGGTTGTAAAGTTTATAGAAGAAAATTTTAAAATTGAACATGCAAAACTTGTAACGGCTGAAGCGTACATCAGCGAAGCACAGACAAAGTATATCATCATCGCAGCTTTTGAGTTTACTGATGTGGCACAAAACTCTCTGCTAAAACTTTTGGAAGAACCGCCGGCAAATATAGAGTTTATTATAATCTCCCCGACGAAATCCAACTTGCTGCCTACTGTACGCTCACGACTGCCGATTTTAAAGAACCAGCTCCATCACAGTGTTATGGAGTTGGATATTACACTTGCACGACTTGACTATAAAGAGGTTTTTGCATTTTTAAAACAGCATGCCAGAGTCTCTAAAACAGAAGCCAAAGCTTTGGTTGAAGCGCTTTTTTACAGAGCAACTGTTATAGACAGGCTCATACTTTCTCCATTGCAGCTGGATAATTTTGACAAGGCCTACAGATTGCTTGATCTGAATTCACGGCCTCAAAGTGTTTTGGCAATGCTGCTTATGAGCTTTGCACAGGAGAGACCGTGAGAGTAGAAAAACTGTCAAATGAAATAAATATAAAAGATGCATTGCAAAAGCTTGGTGTTGATTCGGGCGGTATTACAATTTTGGCGTCAAAAGCAACAATGCATATTTTATATATATATGATTTGCATGTAGGGGCTGCCAATATTTTGAAACAGGATGCTCTCTCCATCGGGGCTGATTTGGCTGTTCCCCGGGGGACAGTTATCGCAGCAAAGCCAAAAGTTGACTGCATACTCATTGCGAATACAAAACAGCTGAAAGTTTTGGCAAAAAAAGAGTTGGCACAACCTTTTGGACTCAAAGAGTTAGCAAAAAAACTCAAAGAGTTTGCGCAGGTTTGTCAGCCGGATGCAGTAGAAATTATGGGTATTGTTAATGCGAATGATGACAGTTTTTACGCACAAAGCAGGCTCAAAGAAAAAGAAGCAATACAAACCATAGAGACTATGATTCAAGAGGGTGCAGATATAATAGATATCGGTGCTGTCTCTTCTCGTCCAAATGCTCCATATGTGAGTGTAGAAGAGGAATTGGCAAGAATAGAACCGCTTTTGAGACTTATAAAAGAAGAAAAACTGTATGAAAAGGTACAATTCAGTTGTGACAGTTATGAACCAAAAGTTTTACAAAGGGCACTGGAGAGCGGTTTTAGTATTGTAAATGACATAACCGGTTTGCAAAACGATGAGGTATGCAGGCTTTGTGCGGCTTATAATGCAACAGCGGTAATCATGCATATGAAAGGAACGCCCCAAACGATGCAGAAAAACCCCCATTATGAAAATGTCATAGAGGATGTATATGATTTCTTTAGCAAAAGAGTAGAAAAAGCTGAGAGTTTTGGAGTGAAAAAAATTGTGCTTGATGTAGGCATAGGTTTCGGAAAAAGAGTAGAAGACAATATAAGACTTTTAAATAGCCTTGAGCACTTTTTAACGCTGGGCAAGCCATTGCTGGTCGGAGCTTCCAGAAAATCCATGATAGATAAAATTTCACCTTCTTCTGTTGAAGAAAGGCTTCCCGGCACATTGACCCTTCATCTTGAAGCAGTAAAAAACGGTGCATCCATTTTACGGGTGCATGATGTCGCCCAGCACCTGCAAGCGCTTAAAGTTTTTAAGGCCTTGCATACATAAAGTATCTATTTTATGTATGCTTTGATTATTTCCTGACGTTCCAGCGGTCTGTCTCCGCCAGAACGTCCGGAAGTAGCGACATTGTTTAGTTTTTGCAAAGTTTGCATGGATTTTTGATTTGCAACCTTTCCAAAAATTGTATAGCCGCCGTTAAGCCATGGTGTCGGAGCTGTTGTGATGAAAAACTGACTGCCGTTTGTATTTGGACCTCTGTTTGCCATTGCCAAAATACCGGGTTTGTCAAAAACAAGATTTGCTTTGAATTCATCCTTAAACTCTTTATGCCAGATGCTTTCACCGCCTCTGCCGCTTTCAGTCGGATCACCGCCTTGAATCATAAAATTGTGAATGATTCGGTGAAAAGCAACACCGTTGTAATAGCCTTCCTTTACATGTGTAAGAAAGTTCTCAACCGCCAAAGGTGCCGCATCCGGAAAAAGTTCAAGTTCTATATTTCCCTGTGTTGTTTGCAGGACAACATGCGGATTATTCTCACTTGAAAACAAAAGAGTCGTATAGAGTAATACCAGTGCCAGTAAAATTCGTTTCATTAAAAAGCTCCTTATTCTTCTTCAAAGTCTAAACATACAGAGTTGATGCAGTATCGCAGTCCCGTAGGCTCAGGACCATCAGGAAAAAGATGGCCTAAGTGAGCATCACAACTGCTGCATCTGACTTCTGTACGAATCATACCGTGTGACATATCCTTTATTTCAGTGACAGCCCCTTCAACAGCTTCATAATAACTTGGCCAGCCTGTTCCTGAATCAAATTTTGTACCTGATTCAAAAAGCGGGGCACCACAACAGATACATTTGTAAATACCATCACTTTTGTTATCATAATATTTTCCGGAAAAAGGGGCTTCTGTGCCGTTTTTTCGGCATACCGAAAAAGCTTCAGGACTCAGAATTTTTTTCCATTCATCTTCACTCTTTGTTATTTTCATTGAATTTCCTTATGCTTTTTGCGTAGTATAGCAAGTCTGTTTTGTATTTTATATAAAAGGAGGGTTTTGTTCAAAAATTATAGGGGAAAAGAAAGAATAGTACTGCTTCTCAAAAGCAATACTATTAAATAGTTATTTACCAGCTGCAACGCGGTCTTTAAGACCTTTACCTGCTTTAAACTTAGGAACCATTTTATCTTGAGTCGTATAAGTTTTATCTGTACCCGGAACTTTACCGGTTTTACCTTTTTGAAGTACTGCCGCAAAACTACCAAAACCAACGAGAGAAACATCTTCCCCTTTTACTAAGGCTTCTATTACTGCTTCAGTGAAAGCTTTAATTGCATTTTCAGCTTCAACTTTAGTTTTGTAGTTTCCGTGTTCTTGTACTAACTCAACGAATTGTGCTTTATTCATAAATTTACCCTTGGATTAAGATTTGCCCTGAAATAATTCAGCTACAGATACTTTATAGTTTATTTGCTTAAATTTTTCTTCTTTTTGGTGTATTTAAGAAGAAAATCTGAAATTTTTGTTTCTTTTAGTCCACATTTAGCCTGTTTTAAGAGCTTTTTGAAATTTAGAGTCGTTTTAGGCATCATAATTAAAGCTGATAAATCTTTAATTTTTTTGTATTTATTTGTTGATGTATGTATTGATAAAAACACATCTTCAAGACCATCTCTTTCATTTTTAGTCAGTATCCCCATTCCGCTACTCCTCTAACCTGTTGATTTTTCTTACAGCCCTGATAATTTCATCATCATCTAATTTACCTAACATTTTTATAACAGTTGCCGCAGCCTGTGGTTTGGCACGTCCCAGTTTCCAGTCCTGATATGTACGCATAGAAATCCCCAGACTTTTAGCCATATCTTTAAGGGAAATCTTTTTCCCATTGTATTGAGACTCTATTGAGTTATGGAGGATGTTAAATAAATCATTTATTTGCATAAAAAATATTATACGGAATAAATACTTAAATATACATTTTTTATAATATAAATTGATAATTATCGTATGATAAATATTGATTAATGTGTATTATATAATTTATATATATTATAATGATGTATTTAATGTATTTTGCATACGGATTACCGTATGTAAAGAGTATGGAGTTTTGAAGAATAAACAAAGAAAATTAAAAAAAATACTATTTTTCTTCGATAACTATGGATTTTGCGACAGGGTGAAGGGTGATGATGTTTTCTTGTATTTCAAGATAAAAGGGAGGATAGAATTTTGCATCTGTTTTGTAGGCTATTTCATGGGCATTGTCAATAGTAAAGACAATGTTGTTTAAACCTTTGAAAGGTTCTTTGACAGTAATTTTTGCATTTTTGTAGGCGTTGTGTATTGCCTCTTTTTCTTTTTTAAGGCGTGTAATCTCTTTTTCCAGCTCTTCAACTTTACTTAAGTTGTGTCTTTTTGCTCCTTCTAATTTATGCCTGAGTTCCTTGATATCTTTGTCTATAAATTGCAGTTTGCTTTGCACTATTGGGACATCACGGTAGTTTATTTTAAAGAGATTGTCTTCACCGGATACAAGCCGGACGGTAATAGAATTCGAAGCATAAACTTTTAGATTGTTTTTCACGTGCTTGATGGTAACATCCTGGGCGTAAACAGCACCCCCTATGGAAGCCTCAATTTCTACAGTGGTTGCATGTACCACACCGCCTTCAAGCAGAGAAATTTTCCCCTCATGGCATCGTAATGTACCTTTATGTCTGTTAATGGTTGCATATTTTGCATACTGGAGTGAGTCCTGGTGGGTAGCTCCCTCAATTTCAAGGGTTATCGCTTCAAGACGGCTTTTTGCTCCCACAAAACCGTTTACATGTATTCTCTCTGAAACAAGTGTCACCCCTTCTTTTATGGTATCCCTTGCTGTATCATGCTGTGTCACCACTATTTCAATATTATTGTCTTCGAGGTCTTCTACAAGGTCTTTGTGCTTTGTGATTTCACTGACTTTTATGCGATTGTCAACAAGAAGTTCTTTGCCGTCATAATGTACATATCCGCGTATTTTGCTTATATATTTTTTTGATGTTGCATTTTCCTCTATTGTAATAGATTTTTCATCAACATCTGCCTGCAGGTCATCCATGTTGTTGGCAAAATTTGCGTCTATATATTCACCAAAAGCATTGAGTCCGTTTTGTCCGTATACAGGCTTTTTATATTCAACAAGAAGTTCATTTTCATCTACTTCAATAACTTCGCCTGTATGTGCTTTTTCTTTAAACCAAAAAATAAGTTTACCCGGACGTGTGAGAACAGGCTCTATCCCTTCAAACAGAGGAATTTTGACACGTTTGACAAATTTTCCTGCATATATGTACTTCACTAAAATTTTCAGAGATTTTTTCATCTCTTCATCAAAGATGTTCACAAGTATTTTATGATACGCTTTGATTTTGTTGCATTCTCTAAAGAGTATTTTTAACAACTCAACAGGCTGATGTGATTTATAGGGAATTTTTGAATCCGGTGACAGTATCAAAAAAGGATGTGTGAAAAATTTTGAAAAATCTATAGTATATTCAAGTTCAAGATCTCTTTTTTCTTTTTTCATCAGCGTGACAGTATAGCGCTGTTGAAATTCCACATGTTCATTGAGTATTTTTTCTTTATCTTTGTATTTTTCCTGTATCTCTTTGCTGTAAAGTTCAAAAGAAGTGCTGGCATTGCTTTTTATATATGTTTCTGTCTTGTTTATAACAAAGTCACATTCTGATGGAAGAATAAAATTTTCTTGCGCAAATGTTTGCAATGCTTCTTTGATATGACGGGTTTTTATAATTTTATGTTCTGTTTTTTTTGGCATTCATTAATACTCTAACAAATCACTGTAATCATACTTCGCAAAATCGAGGTAGAGTTTACCGTTTTGTTTAATGACTCTGATATCGCTGTCATACACGGCTAAAAATCTTTTTTTGATGATTTTTCTCTGGTAGGGCTCCAGATCAAGTGTTTTCAAATAGGTTTTGAGTTCAACAATCTGGTTGTCTTTTTCCACCTCTATGGTTTTTTGTGTTTGCGGCAAAGGTTCGACATCATGTACCGTGTTGCTGTTTTGGGCAAGAAGTTTTGTGTTGAGCAGTTCCAAAACCTGCTTTAACTGCTCGTCTTTTGTGGCATAAACTCTTTCTATTTTACTCATCTCATCACGGAGCATCTGCTCTTTGTCATTGATGAGTTTGTCTATTTTCTCTTCGAGTTGGACAATTTTAGCTTTGAGCTGCAGGTTCTCTTTTTGGTACAATGACAAAACCATGGCAACCGTTGTCCGTGGTTTTGCAGGCGGAGTGTTTTGCTGAGGTCTTTGTTGTGGTTGCGGTGAGGCTTCCTCGGGAACAATTATGTAAACAGTGTCATCTTCAACGATATAATTTAACTTTTTGCTGCGAAGTTTTGAACTGATCATCTCTTTTGACATTTTAAATTTTTTTGAATATTCATCGAGTGTAAATTTCATATACTGTCCTTTTTGAAACACCGGGTGTTAAAATTTAGAGGTGCCCTTTATAAATTGGAGGAATAATTATACCTGATTTTCTCAGCCATACACGGTATCCCTTTTTTTCATTGCCATGCTTGTCCTGAAAAGCAAAGAGGGTGGACTTTTTAAATTCTCTTTCCTGAAGAAGTTGGTTGTACTCTTTATGCACAGAAATGAAACGTTTAAAATTGTAATATGCTTCATGAGAGATCATTACCGTTGAAATACTGAAGTCTTTAATTTCCAAGTATCGGGCACAGTCATTGAGTCCTGTGCCTATAAAATTCTGATGCCCTAAAATGTCTGTAAATTTATTGATTCTCCCCGTATGCACTGCTATACGCAAGCCATGAAAATAGGAAAATTTCTTTGAAAGCTGCTCCGAAAAGTGATGAAAGCTCAGCCCTAAAATTGTTCCGTAGCCTCTGAACTTTGGTGTGAGTATGCAGTAAAATCCGTCTCCTGTCGGGATATACCCCAAAATAAGTTCTTCTACAGGAAGTTTTGCACTTTCAAGCAGACGTTGTATGATTTTTTTGTAACTGCGTGTCAAAAAATTGATGATTTCAAACTGTTGCTGTATGGTAAGCATTGAAAAATTAATGATATCTATTAAAACTATATCAGTATTGATTTCTTCACAAGCACTCATCTTTATGTATCCTTTGGGATTCTGATTTTAGCATAAAGTTCTTTTAAATGAACTATATATTATAATTGTAAAATTAAATTTTTTAGGGAATTATTATGAGTAATGGTGTATTGGATATTGTTAAACCCGGGGTCCTTTTTGGTGATGATGTTTTAAAAGTCTATGAATATGCAAAAGAAAATGGTTTTGCTATACCTGCTGTCAATGTTGTAAATACTGACTCTGTCAACGGTGTATTGGAAGCTGCTGCAAAAGCCGACTCTCCTGTGATTATACAGTTCAGTAACGGGGGTGCTTCCTACTATGCAGGCAAAGGTTTAAGCAATGATGGTGAAAAAGCAGCAATTATTGGAGCGGTGGCCGGTGCGATTCATACACATATGATGGCAGAGGCTTACGGTGTTGCGGTGATTCTGCATACTGACCATGCCTCAAAAAAGCTGCTTCCGTGGATAAATGCTCTGCTTGAAGCAGGTGAGAGTTATTACAAAACACAGGGAAAACCGCTGTTTTCTTCCCATATGCTTGATCTCTCAGAAGAGTCTTTAAATGAAAACATCGGTACATGTAAAGCCTATTTTGAAAGAATGAACAAAATCGGTATGAGCATCGAAATAGAGCTAGGCTGTACAGGCGGAGAAGAAGACGGTGTGGACAACACAAACATTGACAATGCACTTTTATATACCCAACCCGAAGAGGTGGCTCTTGCCTATAAAGAGTTGAGTGAAATTTCTCCAAATTTTACAATAGCCGCTTCCTTTGGAAATGTACACGGTGTTTACAAGCCGGGAAATGTACAGTTGACACCTAAGATACTAGACAATTCACAAAAATATATTCAGGAAAAACTGCATACAAAAGAGAAACCTGTCAACTTTGTATTTCACGGCGGTTCAGGATCTTTGCCTTCAGAAATTAGTGAAGCGATCAGTTACGGTGTTGTAAAAATGAATATCGATACCGATACTCAGTGGGCAACATGGAACGGCGTTCGTCAGTATATAGAAAAGTATCATGATTATCTTCAGAGTCAAATCGGAAATCCGGAAGGTGAAGACAAACCGAACAAAAAATACTATGATCCGAGAAAATGGCTGCGTGCCGGACAGGAAGGTCTGGTTGAGCGTGTTATTCAGGCCTATAAAGACTTGAATGCCATGAACAGAAACTAAGAGTGTAGTTTTTTGTGAATATCCCTGATACTTTTTGTATCAGGATTTTTTGTATAGTGTATATGTAACAGCTGTCTCAGTTTGTTTTCATTAAATCTCCAAAAATGCTCTTTGTCAAAATCTTCGTGTTTTGTGACCATTTCATGCAACTCTTTTTCTGTGAGTTCTCCATGACTGCCTTTTATGATTTTTAAAATCAAATCCATTAATTCTGTCTGTGCCTGAGGGGTTGTGTCATCATCTTTGAGTTGTTTTGTCGGCATAAATTTATACATTTTCCATGCACTCAGACCGAGACCGAGTAAAAAAGCAATCATCATCCAAGAAGAGAGTGAAAGTTCCATTAATATCCTTTTTTTGCTCAATTATAGGCTTATTTTGATAAAATTCCAGTTATGAATGATAAAGTATTTACAAAACCGATAAAAAAACAGTTTGAATTTGATGAAGAAGTGGCAGCTGTCTTTGATGATATGCTCGAGCGGAGTGTTCCTTTTTACAAAGAGGCGCAAAAAATTACAGAATTTTTTGCACTGAAAAACCTGAATGAAAATGGGAGAGTCTATGATCTTGGCTGTTCAACCGCATCAACACTGCTGAGTATTCACAGAAAACTCTCAAACAAGGCAGAGCTTATAGGTCTTGACAATTCTGAAGCAATGCTCACGCGTGCAAGAAAGAAATGCGAAGCGTATGGTGCCGACATAAAAGTTTGCAATGCGGATATATTGAGCTATGATTATAAAGAGGCAGATGTTTTTATCAGTAACTATACTCTGCAATTTATTCGTCCTCTTGTTCGTGAAGAGCTGGTAAAAAAAATAGCCGTTTCATTAAAAAAAGAGGGTGTATTTATATTTAGCGAAAAAGTCATCTCTCATCATCCCAAACTCAACAAAGAGTTGATTGAATGTTATTATGATTTTAAAAAAGCGCAGGGCTATTCCGAGTATGAAATCATGCAAAAACGCGAAGCTCTGGAAAATGTACTGGTGCCTTACAGTGAAGAAGAAAATATAAAAATGGCATTAAATGCAGGTTTCTCTCATTGTGAAGTACTTTTGCGCTGGGCAAATTTTGCTACTTTTATCGCTGTAAAAGAGTAGAACCTACCAGACGTTTTTTTCTGCTTTTGGCTGCTCTTTTTCACCAAAAAAACTTTTGATTTTTGCACTGCCTTTTTTTATTTCTTTGCCCATTGTCTCATAGGTAATGATGTCATCATCTCCGCACTCTTTGTGATAATATCCCTGAAAATCGTAGTACTCTTTGCAGTCACTGTAGTATTTTGCAGAAATCCCGTGTTTGTTTAGACAGCCGTTAAAAAAAAGCATGAATAAAACTAATAAATATATGCGTATCATAATAATCTCCAAGCACTTTGCATACCTAAACTTTGAAACTCTCTTTTGTTCTGCAAAACTCTGTTAAAAAACATTCATCGCATTTAGGATTTTTGGCAGTGCAGATGTACCTTCCAAACAAAACCATTGCCTGATGGAGTACATGCAGGTCGGTTTTGAATTTTTTTACCAAAGTGGCTTCTGTTGCCTTGGCTGTTTTGTCATCGCTCAGACCAAGTCTGTGTGCGACACGAAATACATGGGTATCCACTGCCATCAGGTTCGCACCGGTATACTCTATCATCACAACATGGGCTGTTTTTTGTCCGACGCCTGCCAGGGTCTGCAGGTCTTTTTCATTCATTGGTATTTCACCGTCATACACTTCCGCAACACGTTTTGCCATGGCTATGAGGTTTTTTGCTTTGTTGTTAAAGAAGGAGCAGGTGTTAATAAGCTTTTTCACCTCTTCTATATCAGCATCTGCCAAATCTTGAGGCGTCGGATACTTTGCAAACAGGGCAGGAGTAATAAGGTTGACTCTTTTGTCGGTACATTGCGCTGAGAGTGCTACGGCAATTACCAGTTCATAGGCATTTTTATAATGCAGTTCTGTGACCGCATCACTGTAGCGCTCCATAAAGCGTTTTTGGATCTCTTGGATCTCTTTTTTCGTTGCTTTTTTCATAAATGTATTTTAGCAACTTATATGTTATAATCAAAGCAATGACTTTTAAAAAGGGGTAAAATATGGGCATATTTTCACTGTTTTCAAAACAAAAAAACACGCATGTGTATGATACAGGCAAAAAAAAGGAGACACTTTTTTCACAATTGGACAAAGATTTCTTTATTGAAGTGGCAGACAGCAGTGATACAATGATGCTCTATTTTTTACAAGGTGAAGGATGGATCGGTGCAAATAAAACTTTTTTCACTACAATGAATTATTTTGATATAAAAGATTTTAAAAGAGCCAATGAAAGTATTCGTGATATGTTTTTGAGTGAGAGTGAAGAGATTTTTACCGAGTCTGACAAAAGTTGGCTGGATTATATTAAAAAGTACAAAAGCGATGGTTACAGGGTAAATATGACTGATGCTAAGGGGCAACTTCTCAGTATTGAAGCAAAGTGTCACAGGTATTCAAAAAACATGAAGCTGTATATTTTGGAATTAAAAGATGTTACAGAGTTGGAAAAAGCACGTTTGCAGGTGAAAGAGGTTGAAAAGCTGAAAACAAAATTTTTGGCCAATATAGGGCATGAATTTAGAACTCCGATGAATGGTATTCTCGGATTTATAGAGCTGCTCAAAGAAACCAGTCTTAACGAACATCAAAATGAATACCTTGATATGATTGATTACTCTTCTAAAAATCTGATGAATAATATTGAAAGTCTCTTGGATTTGGCGCAGTTGCAAAGTGGGCGTCTTACAGTGGAGTCAGAACCTTTTAATCTTCTTGTCGCAATGGAAAAACTCATATATACATGTTTTGACAAGGCAAGCAACAACGGGGTACAGGTTATGAGTTTTATAGACCCGAAATTGCCACAGGAACTTGAAGGTGATGCAAACAAAATTTTGCAGGTTATGCGTTCTATCATTCAAAATGCAATTAAATTTACACCGCATGGCGGCAAGGTTATTATAGAAGTAAAACTTTTAAAACGACTCCAAAACGGAGCCTGTTCTGTCGGTTTTAGTGTCAAAGACAATGGTCAGGGGATGTCTCAAGAACAGATATCTCTTATGGATGAACCTTTTACCGCAGGCAGTCATGCAGATGAGAGACTCGGCATAGGATTGAGCCTCTCAAGCGGTCTGGTACGGTTGATGGGATCAGAATTACGTATAAAAAGTGAATTAGACAACGGTACCTACGTGAATTTTGTTCTTGATTTTAAAGCTTCAAGAGGGCAAAACTACAAAATGATGCCAAATAAAAAAGCAAAAGTGCTTTTACTGGATAAAGAAAAAGTTGATGATGCCAATTTCTTAACGACCTATTTGCGTTCTTTTGCTATTGATGTGACAAAATCTTCCGAACTCAATGCTGATATTTATACAGATATAGATGAGCTTTATGTGGTAGGTGACCAGGGTGATTCATCATGGATACTGGATCTGGCGACATATAAAAAGCAGGCACCTGTTGTTTTTCTTTTGGATGAAGATGAAAAACTGCAAACAAAGATGACACACATTATTGATGAAGTGATAGAAAAACCATTGCTGGCCAGTGTGATAGCCAAACATCTGTATATGGCAAACAGCTACAAATATACCAATGAAGATAAAAATGAACTTACTCTCAAAGATAAAACCGAGGCTTTGGTTGTGGAAGACAATCTTATCAATCAGCGTCTGATAAAAATACTCCTGGAAGAGTATAACATAGATGTTTCAACCGCCTCTAACGGACTTGAAGCGGTAAAAATGTATAAAGAGAAAAAATATGACATTATATTTATGGATATAGATATGCCGTATATGAACGGGATTGTTGCAACCAAAGAGATTAAAGATATGATGCTCCTAAAATCACAGGCGCCGATTGTTGCCCTGACAGCAATGGCAATGGAAGGGGACAAGGAGATGCTTTTGGAAGAGGGGCTTGATGATTATCTTTCAAAGCCGCTAACAAGAGACAAACTGGAGTATATTTTAGACAAATACCTTAAAATAAGCTATGAAAATGAATCTGTTTAATAACTATTAATATATTGTTATTAAACTTCTCTTTATCAATTTAGTAAGGAACTCTATAATGAATAAAATTACAATGCTATTATCTGCCCTGTTGTTGACAGGTTCAGTCGTCTGTGCAAAAACATTAGTGACAGTAAATGGAAAACCAATTACCCAAGAAGAAGTTGACCAGGAGCTGATGCAGGCGACACAGGGGCGATTTAACCAGGTACCGGCTGATCGTCAGGCTGCATTCAGACAACAGGTTTTACAACAGCTTATAGGCAAAGAGTTGATTTATGATGATGCAAAAAAATCCGGTATCATCAACTCTGCGGAGTATAAGAATGAATACAATAAGCTTGAACAAAGAATGAAAAAAGAGCTTGCTATTCAGGTTTGGCAGAAGAAACTGCTTGACGGCATTAAAATTTCAACAAAAGAGTTAAAAGACTACTATAACAAAAACAAAGAAGAATTTAATGAAAAAGAGAGCGTGCATGCCCGCCATATTTTAGTAAAAACCAAAGAGGAAGCAGAAAAAATCATTGCGCAGTTGAAACATTTAAGCGGAGAAAAACTCAAAGAAAAGTTTATAGAGCTTGCGAAAAAAGAGTCAACAGGGCCTAGCGGATCAAAAGGCGGAGATCTTGGATACTTCAGTAAAGGGCAAATGGTACCTGCTTTTAATGATAAAGTTTTTTCTATGAAAAAAGGCGAAGTGACATCAAAGCCGGTTAAAACACAGTTTGGATACCATGTTATTTATGTGGAAGACAAAAAACCTTCATTGACACGAAGTTTTGATGAGGTAAAAGCATTTATAGAACAGCGTCTGAAAATGGAAAAATTTAAAGCTGTTATGAAGAAAAAAATGGATGAACTGCAGAAAAAAGCATCTATTAAGTAGTTAGACATGCAAAACTCTCCTCTTTCTAAAATTATTTTAGAAGAGAGAGAGTTTTTTGTCAAACGCGATGACCTCATTGACCCCTGTTTGGCAGGGAACAAATACAGAAAACTCTACACGCTCTTAAATACTCCAGACAACATTTATGATACGCTGATATCCTACGGCGGAACACAGTCTAATGCTATGCTGGCGTTGGCCGCCTTGTGTCAGAAAAAAAAATGGAAATTTCTTTACTATACAAAAAAACTTTCTGCAACACAAAAAGAGCAAGGCAGCGGAAACTATGCACATGCCCTGAAATTAGGTATGCAGCATAGAGAAATAGAAAATGATTTTTATAAAGAGTTTATTGCTTCTTTGCGCTTACATGTAAATGCAAAAACCTGTTTTGTTGATCAGGGTGGCGCAGTACAGGAAGCAAAAACAGGATTGGAAGTTTTAGCGCAGGAGATACAGGAACAAAGCAGAGACTTACATGTAAAGGCAGTCGCAACACCTTCTGGTACAGGGACAACAGCACTTTTTTTAGCACTTGCTTTACCTGAGTACAGAGTTTATACAACACCCTGCATAGGGGACAGCAGCTATCTCAAAAAGCAAATGCGTGCTTTGGCAGAAATTCCGGACAATCTTGTTATCCTGGAACCAAAGAGAAAATACCATTTTGCAAAACCCTATAAGGAGTTTTATGAGATATACAAGGCTTTACATGTAAAGGGAATTGAGTTTGATTTACTTTATGCTCCGGCAATGTGGCAGGCACTTTTGGAACAAACTGATGAAAAAATTATGTATATACATAGCGGCGGAGTGAGCGGTAACAAAAGTATGCTTGCTCGTTATGAAAAAAAAGGACTCATATAAACGGCGAAGCTGAGCGGCACCGTTTAGGGATCCTCGTACTTGTTATAGCTTTGGTTTAAGTTCTAGGTTTTGTATTCTATCAAAGTGCTTAATATTATTACTAATGAGAGTACAATCATTAGCAATAGCTATACTTGCTATCATTAAATCCATGTCAGCAATTATATTACCATTTTTTTTCAATCTTACTTTTTCTTTTGCAAAAACTAAACTTGATGCTTGAGTGAATTCTAATATTTTAAAATTTTCTAAAAAGGGCTCTATAATTTTTAAATTTTGATTGATTTTTGAAGAGTTGTATGCACCATAAATCAATTCAGTATAATTTATTCTCGAAATATATAAATCATCTATTGGAATTTGAGATAGCATTTGAACAACTTCTTGTTTCCCTTTTAAAAAATATATTAATATATCACTATCAATTAAATATTTTTTCATTAAAGGTTTAACTCAAAGTCTTTAGAATTCTTATCTTCAGTAATACTTTGCAACATAGTATCAGCATCATTACTTTTTAATTTACCTGCAAACTGTAATAATTGATTGTGCTTTAAATTATTTTGTTTTGAAAAAAAGCTTATAGCTTTTTCTATTACTTCTGTTTTGGTTGTATCTAATTCTTCTGTTAATTGATTCAGTGTCATAATCACACTTTCTTCTAATCTTAAGTTAACTGCTCTTTTCATAGTCAATCCTTTATCTTTACAATATTGTACAATAATAATATAAATTTGTAAAGATAAAAATATTTAATTCCATTAACGACTGTCGTGAGCAATAATTTTCCGCTAGGGAAATTATTGGTCTCCTCGTACTTGTTATATCGTTGTTGCTTTACATCCTAAAAGTGGAGATTTCATTCATAGGAGCGTAATTTACAGGACTCATTATCTAAACATAGAATATCTTTATCAAAGATTTCTGTACCTTTTGTTCCCAGTAAAGCTAAATGAAATAAATCTTTTTTAAATTTTTGTTTTAACATTTCTTCAAATTTAATGGCTCCATCAACCCTTTGTTCATACAAAATAATATACCTATCATTCCTTGAACTATATCTGTCTTTAACTGAATGTCTCGTAATGCCTATCTTATAATAGGCTTTATTTTTATATAATATTTTTAAATAATAAAAGATATGATCTGCATTTGGATTTATAACTAGTTTTTGGATCAGTGATTCTTGTTTGATTTCAGAGTTTATGATTGTAAAATTCATTTTATCCATTTCTGACTCTACATCTTTATTTGTTAATATGCGACTTTTGTCAATTATTTTTTCTTTATTATTTTGTTCTAATAACTTTCTAGCCCTAGATATATCATTATTAGCATTTTTCATAGCCATAAGACATTCTTTAACAGAAGCTTTATAAGTTGCATGTAGAAATCGAGTTTTTAAGATTATATCTTTTTTAGTCTTATCTACTGTAATTAATTGCTTATTTGATAAATCGTTAAGTGTTTTTAATCTTTTTTGTTCTTTTATATATAGTTTATTTGATTTTAAAATTATTTTATTTTTTTGTTGAACTTCATCCCATTCTGGAGAAGTAAATGAGTAAAGAATCATTTTTCTTATTTTCATTTCTAAGTAGTTAACAACTCTTCTTTCTACTTCTGTATTAAATAAACTATTTTTTGTAAAATATAATCTTATATATTTAGAAATAATAGACATTGTACTTTTATTTAAGTTATTATTTAGTTGTTCCCTTTTTTCTTTAGATAGTACAAGAATATGATCAATTATATCTATTTCAATTTTTACTTTAGCTATTTCAACTTCATTATAAAAAATAGAATTGACATGATTAATATCATTTGTTGTGAAACTTTGAATAATATATTTTCGAATCTCTTTGGAAAATTCTTGTGATAAATAAGTTATAGTGTGAGGACCGTAATAATTAAGTGAATGACCTGAATAATAAGTGAATTCATTATTAAGAAGATTAATCATATCTTTATCACTTGTTATCAACAATTGTTCTTTTGGTACCAGTAATTTATTATCTATTTTAGAAATAAAAAACTTCTTAAATGCTTCATATTCTTTTATTTTTGTTTCTTTTCTTGCTTCTTCTTTTTCTTCCAAAATATCTCTTTTTTTGAAAAATTATACTTTGTTCCTTCTTAATCATTAGTTGTTTTTTAAAATTTTGTCTTTATTATGCACTTTCTGAATCTACAGTGATTAAATTATTTCTTTTATCTGTTGGAAAAAAGCTTTTAGGAGGTGCATGTTCTACAGAAACTTTTTCTTTCCCGCTAGGGTAAATTATTGGTCTCCTCGTACTTGTTAAGTGTTTAGTATTTTCAAACCAAGATAGATGGATAAACTTACTATAGCTATTCCTAATGTAAAGTAGGAAAGGTTTATGATAAAAAGTCTTTTTTTCTTAAATGATTCATTTTTACACCATGTTCTTTGTGATTCTTCTTTTTCTAATTCTTTTGCAAGTGCAAAAAAACGTTGAGCATCTATTCGTAATTCGTATAAACTTAAAACTACAGTTATAATAAAACCACTCAATGCAATTAACAATAAATATTTTTCTAAACAGCTATATCTAGAAATATCTGTTTTTGTTAATGCAAGAAAAAAGACACCTGTACCACCAGAAGCTACAGATAAAATATAAGCTCTTAATTTATTTCCAGCATCTTTTGCTAAGTTATGATATTTTGTTGTATCTTCCATATATTTCCTCATCACTTAACTATTCTATCAACAAACATTATAACACAAATGACTCGTATATTAAAAAATAAATGAACACCAATAATGTTAGTTTATTGGAATTTTTATTGGAATTTTTATTGGAATTTTTATTGTAGTTTGTCATGTTTTTGATGATTTGTGAAAATAATGACTGTTATGCTTAAAAATAAAGTGTGCTTTTATTGCTGAATTGGCTAATATTTGAACAAAGTGTTTGTTTATTTGTCTTAAATCGTAATAAAAACACATTTTGTTCCTTTAGGTAGGAGAGATTATTATGAGTGCTAAAAAAATCTAATGAATGATTTTGTTTAACTTCCTTGACAAATAAAGACTCAGGTCGGTATAATTGTAACGCTTTGCAACTAAAGTAGCAAAATGATATTTTGCAAAAAGGTATACTTTCAGCATAAATAAAAAAAAGGATTGAGAGATGAATAACATTTTTGAGAAACTAACACATAATATGACAGAGGCGATTGAGAGTGCGTTGTCTTTAGCTTTACATAACAAAAATCAGGAAGTGACGCCGGTACACTTTTTGTGGGCACTTTTAACAAATTCGGATTCTGTACTGAACCAAATGTTTAACAAGTTGGGTATAGATAAAGTCGCAATGGAATTAGATATTAAAAGTATGGCAGAAAAACTGCCAAAATCTTCAAGTGTGACAAAAGAAAATATCAAACTTTCCCAGGATTTTGTACGAACACTTGAAAACGGTATAGGTCTGATGACAAAAAACGGAGATTCTTATCTTGCTGTAGATACATATATATTAGCAAATTTAAATACAGAGCCGTTTTCAACAATACTGCCAAAATATGTTGATGTCATGCAGTTGAGCAAAGAGCTTGAAGCAGCTCGCGGCGGTGCGAAAATTGATTCGCAAACAGCGGATGAAACATTAGAGGCACTTTCCAAGTATGGTATTGACTTGACAAAAGAAGCAGCGGAGGGAAAACTCGCACCGGTTATCGGACGTGATGAAGAGATAGCACGAACAATGCAGATTCTGATCCGTAAAACGAAAAACAACCCAATGCTTCTAGGAGAGCCTGGGGTTGGTAAAACAGCACTGGTTGAAGGACTTGCACAGAGAATTCAAAGTGGCAATGTTCCAACTTCTTTACAGAACAAGCGTGTGGTTGCGCTTGATATGTCGGCATTGATCGCCGGTGCAAAATACCGTGGTGAGTTTGAAGACAGACTCAAAGCGGTTATAGATGAAGTCAAAGAAAACGGGAATATTATTCTGTTTATTGATGAAATTCATACTATAGTCGGTGCCGGAGCATCAGAGGGTTCAATGGATGCGGCAAACATCCTGAAACCTGCGCTTGCC
The DNA here is from genome assembly GCF_048081595.1 of Sulfurimonas sp. ST-27. GTDB lineage: Bacteria > Campylobacterota > Campylobacteria > Campylobacterales > Sulfurimonadaceae > Sulfurimonas > Sulfurimonas hydrogeniphila. The sequence goes on along the minus strand of NZ_CP182226.1, from coordinate 1,735,434 downwards.
CGTGGAGAACTCCATACCATAGGTGCAACAACGCTCAAAGAGTATAGAAAATATTTTGAAAAAGATGCTGCACTGCAACGCCGTTTCCTGCCGATTTCTGTGGATGAACCGAGTGTAAACCAGTCGCTTCAGATTCTTCGCGGAATCAAAGAGAGACTCGAAGCTCACCATAATGTCAGTATTGCAGACAGTGCATTGGTCGCTGCGGCAAAACTCTCTGACAGATATATAGCAGACAGGTTCTTGCCGGATAAAGCGATCGATCTGATCGATGAAGCAGCAGCGGAGCTCAAAATGCAAATAGAGTCTGAACCAAATGAACTCAGTGCCGCAAAACGCAAGCTCTCAGAGCTTATGGTTGAAAAAGAAGCACTGAAGATGGAAGAGACACCTGCGAATAAAAAGCGACTTGAAGAGATAGAAAAAGAGTTGGCTGATATTGAAGAAAAAGTAAGAAAACTTGAGTCTCAGTTCCAAACAGAAAAAGAGGTGTTTGAAAAAATCTCAGCTATTAAAGCAGAAATAGAAGCAAAACGCCGTGAAGCAGAGCTTGCAAAAAGCCGTTCTGAATTTAACCGTGCTGCAGAAATTGAGTATGGAGAAATTCCAAAACTCATTGAAGAAGAAAAAGCCTTAAATGAGCAGTGGAACAGAATGCAGGCAGAAGGAACTCTCTTGAAAAATTCTGTTGATGAAGAATCAATTGCTTCTATTGTCAGCAGATGGACAGGTATTCCTGTAAATAAAATGCTGCAAAGCGAGAAAGACAAAATCCTGCATGTGGAAGATGTGCTGAATGAAACAGTTGTAGGACAGTCACAGGCGACGCATGCTGTTGCTCGTGCTATTAAACGCAACAAAGCAGGACTGAGCGATAAGAACAGACCTATAGGCAGCTTTATGTTCCTTGGGCCAACAGGTGTCGGTAAAACACAGACTGCAAAAACTTTGGCAAAATTCTTGTTTGACTCTGAGGATGCGCTCATTAGAATTGATATGAGTGAATATATGGAGAAACATGCTGTGTCACGCCTGGTCGGTGCAGCTCCTGGATATGTCGGCTATGAAGAGGGAGGACAGCTTACAGAGGCTGTAAGAAGAAAACCTTATTCTGTTGTACTTTTTGATGAAGTGGAAAAGGCACATCCTGATGTGTTCAATATGCTTCTTCAGGTGCTTGATGACGGGCGTTTGACAGACAACAAAGGTGTTACGGTTGATTTTAGCAATACTATTATCATCCTGACATCAAATATTGCAAGTGACAAAATTATCACTCATTCAGGAAGTCCTGAACTTGAAGGCATGGTTATGGCCGAACTCAAAAAAGCCTTTAAGCCTGAATTTTTGAACAGACTTGATGAAGTGGTAATCTTTAATGCGCTTGGCAAAGAACAAATTAAAGGAATTGTTGATATATTCTTTAACGAGATTGTCAACAAAGTCAAAGAGAGAAATATTGAACTTTCTTTAAGTGAAGAGGCAAAAGAGTATATTGCAGAAGCCGGATTTGACCCTGTATACGGAGCACGTCCGCTCAAACGAGCATTGTACGAAATTGTGGAAGACCGTTTGGCTGACTTGATTCTTGAAGGTACAGTGAAAGAGGGCTCTCATGTTGAATTTACCGTTGTAAACGGTGAGGTGGAAGTTAAGGTTTCTTAAAAACCTTAACCACGCTTTAAGTAAAGTTTTTGTAAACTTCCGAACTTAAATCAGATAAGGATATGTCGAATGAAAAGAACATACCAGCCACACAATACACCTAGAAAGCGAACACACGGTTTTAGAGCCAGAATGGCTACTAAAAATGGTCGTAACATCATTAATCGTCGTCGTGCCAAAGGTCGTAAAAAATTGACAGTATAGGCGGATTCAACACACTGAAACTCCATAAAGAGTTTCAATATGTTTACAACAAAGGAAAAAACCAGCATTCTCAGAGTGTTGTCCTCTTTTTCCTTCCTCAACCAGGAGTACGCAAAGTAGGTTTTACCGCCACCAAAAAACTTGGCAATGCGGTAAAGCGTAATCGGGCGAAGCGCCGTCTTCGTGCGCTTTTTTGTGAGTACTCCTATTCACTAAAAGATGGTATCTATGTATTTGTTGCAAAAGCGGCAATCTTTGACGCACCATTTGAAAAACTCACCAATGATTTCCATAAAGTATTAACCCGTGCGAAAACTTTTACTTAAGCTTTTATGGCTCTATCAGAAATTTTTTACACTTATCGGCTATGGATCATGCCGCTATTATCCTACATGTAGCGAATATGCACGTATAAATTTCGAAAATAATTCAATTTCAAGTGCTTTTTACCACTCTTTTACTAGAATACTACGTTGCAATCAATTTTTTGACGGCGGAATAGAGTATCCACTCCTGGACAAACTCTCTTTAGAGCCCGCTAAACTTGAGATTGATACTGTAAAATATTGGTTGGTTCCAAATAAAAAAAACCGCTATTACATCATAAAAAATTTTTTATATAAAGGGTAATTTGTGTTAGACAAAATGTCACCAAACCAAAGACTGATAGTCGCCGTACTATTGTCAATAATTTTTTTCGTAGGCTATACTGCGATATTTCCGCCAAAAGAACAAAAGGTAGCAGAGAATGCTAAAACAGAAAATGCTGCGTCTTTAACAGATACACAGAACAAAGATGTTGCATCACGAGTAGAAGAGGCGTCAGGACATGCTGTATCTGAATTGGAAAAAGCAGATAAAAGCATATCCAATACCATCGTTACAATTACAAACAAGAATTTTATCTTAAAAATTGACACGCTCGGACGTATCTCTTCAAAAGAGTTGCTTGAAGAAAAGTTCAGAAATGATGATAATCTGCATGCACAGGTTATTCCGGAATTTGGAACGAAACCGCTTTATATCCGTTTCAGTGATGATGCTGTTAATGATGAAGCTACAAAAGTGGCATATAGTGCAAATGTAAGCAGTGTAGAGCTATCCGACAAGCCGGTTACTGTTACGCTGACACAAAAGTTGTCAAATCTTACCGTTACAAAAGTACTGACATTTTATGCAGATGGGCATTATGATGCAAAAATATCTACATCGCAGGATGTCAGACATTATGTTTATCTGGGAGACAGACCGCAGGTTTCCAAAAAGCTTATGGCAGTTGCCGGTGCACTCATCTATACAGATGATGATGTTGTGCATATTATTGAAGACGGTGATGCCGAGGGCAGAAAAGTATTTCAGGGTGTAAAACTTGCATCATCGTTTGATCAGTACACTGCGATTATACTCTATGGATTTAAAAAAGATACGAATGTTATTGTTGAGCGCGGAAAAGATGACAACCCGGTTGTCTACTTTGAAGCAGGCAAAGAAGAGAACATACACGGATACATCGGACCAAAAGAGCATAAAGTCCTTAAAGCGATTGATCCGATGCTGACAAATGCTATAGAGTACGGCTGGTTTACTTTTGCTGCCAAACCTCTTTTTGCACTGCTTTCCTGGTTACACGGAATTTTTGGAAACTGGGGATGGGCTATTATTGCATTGACGGCAATTATCAGAATTGTACTTTATCCTTTGACATACAAAGGTATGGTTTCTATGCAAAAAATGAAAGAACTGGCACCGAAACTCAAAGAGCTCAAAGAAAAGTACAAAAAAGATCCGCAACGTCTCAATGCGGCTACGATGGAGATGTATAAAAAACACGGTGCCAACCCATTGGGCGGATGTCTCCCTATGATATTGCAGATTCCTGTGTTTTTCGCGCTTTACAGAACACTTTTGAATGCTGTTGAACTGCAGGGTGCGCCATGGATTCTGTGGATTAACGATCTGTCCCGTATGGATCCGTACTATGTGCTGCCGATTTTAATGGGTGCGTCTATGTTTTTACAGCAACGTATGACACCGAACAACTTTACAGATCCTATGCAGGAAAAAGTATTCAAATATCTTCCTGTCATATTTACATTTTTCTTTGTAACTTTTCCTTCGGGATTGGTGCTGTACTGGTTTACAAACAACCTGTTCTCAATTGCACAGCAGTATATTGTAAATCAGCAGTTCAAAAATGCCAAAGATGCAAAAGCGGCAATTGAAAAAAGCAGTGAGAAAAAGTAATGATTAAGATTGAGGCAGTAACCCTGGAAGGTGCATTCAAAGATGCAGCCACTGCACTGGACTGCTCTGTAACGCAGCTGGCTGTTGAAGTTGTACAGGCTCCAAGCAGTGGCTTTTTAGGCTTTTTTAAAAAGAAAGCCATAATAGTTGCAACAATAAAAAATGAGATTTCCAAAGAAGAAAAAGAACCGCAAAAGACTCCTCAAAAGGCTCCTCAAAAGGCTCCGGAAATTTTGCCGGATACAAATGATGATATACAACAGCACACAATGCTCAACGATACAATTATGCCTACGTCATTTGTAAGTGATCAGGATGAAGATGAACTCGAAGAAGATTTGGCGAGTGGGCTTGCATATACAGCAGACTATGATGATGAATATGATGATATAGCAATAGAAGAAGTGAGCGATACTCCAAATATAGAAACAATTGTTACAGAGGTTGAAAAAGACATTAACCAACTCTTTGCTCTTATCTGTTTTGACATAGAAAAAGTTGAAGTTTCAGCCTATGACAAAGAAACACTGTTGGTTGAGTTTAAGGGTGAAGATGCAGCACTTCTTATAGGAAAAGAGGGCTATAGATACAAGGCTCTCTCTTATATGCTGTTTAATTGGATTAATACAAAATATGGTTTGCAAATACGTCTTGAGATAGCAGAGTTTTTAAAAAACCAGGAAGAGTCGGTTGGGAGATACCTAACAAATGTTTATGAAAATATTGACAGAGACGGACGGGCACAGACAAAAATACTTGACGGTGTACTGGTACAAATTGCACTCAAAGAGTTGCGTGAACGGTATCCGGACAAATACGTAGTTATCCGTTCTACAAAAGACGGTCTGAAATACATAATCATTAATGACTATCACAACAACTAGACTATGAATGAAACTATAGCTGCCATTGCAACAGCAAATGGCATTGGCTCTATTGCTGTTATTCGTCTGAGTGGTGAAAAAGCTCTGACAATAGCAAAACAGCTTACATGTAAAGAGAATTTCATCCCCAGACATGCCACACTCACAAATATTTACAATAATGAAAATGAGCTTGTTGATGAAGCGATAGTTATTTACTTTCAGGGACCATACTCTTTTACTGCTGAGGATGTTGTAGAGATACAGTGTCACGGCGGTTTTATAGTTGCACAGAGTATTCTCAGAGCAACACTCAAAGCAGGGGCACGTCTTGCCAATGCCGGTGAATTTTCAAAACGGGCTTTTCTAAACGGAAGAATTGACTTGAGTGAAGCAGAAGCCATAGCACAGCTTATAGAAGCCAAAAGTGAAGATGCGGCAAAAATTTTGGCTTCTCAGATGAAAGGTTCTTTGAAAGAATTTATAGAGCAGGTCAGAGATGAGATTATTCATATTCTGGCATACAGTGAGGTTACTATAGATTATGCAGAAGAAGACTTGCCTCAGGATTTGGTAGCACAGATAGAATCAAAACTTGAGGAACTCTATGCACTGCTCGAAAAAACCCTTATTGCTTCAAAGTCAAGAGAGGGATTGATGCAAGGGTTTAAGGTGGCTATTATCGGAAAGCCAAATGTTGGTAAAAGTTCACTCTTGAATGCCCTGCTTAATTATAACCGTGCGATAGTCAGTGATATAGCAGGCACAACGCGGGATACAATAGAAGAACAGGTCAGAATAGGCACACATCTTATACGGATTGTAGATACTGCCGGTATTCGTGAATCAAACGATGAAATAGAGCGTATTGGAATACAGCGTAGCCTTGAGGCAATCCGTGAAAGTGATATTGTTATAGCTTTGTTTGATGCTTCGCGCGTTGCAGATGCACAAGACAAAGAAATAGTAAAACTTATTGCCTCAAACAAAGAAAAAAAAGAGATACTTGTTGTTAAAAATAAAATAGACCTGGAAGAAAAATTTGACTTGCCGGGTTTGGCTTTTGATTTGGCATTGAATTCCAAGAGTGATGTGACGGCTTTGGTTAAAAAGCTTGAAGAAATTATGGACTCAAACAATGTAAGTGATGAGATTATGCTTATCTCTGAGCGTCAAATTTCTGCAGTTGAAGCGACAATGCAAAATATACAAGAGGCTTTTGAACCGCTCAAGGATCAGGAATTGGAAATATTTTCTTTTCATCTCAATGAAGCTGTAAAGGCAATGGCAGGCATTACCCGTCCGTTTGAAAATGATGAAATGCTTGATAAAATGTTCGGCTCTTTTTGTCTGGGTAAATAGTTTTGAAATATATTGCAATAGATTTGGGGCTCAAACGTATCGGATTGGCATATTCAGCACATAAAGAGATCGTTACACCTCTTCCCGCCATTATAAGAAAAAACCGCAACCAGGCTTCACTGGAAGTAAAAAAAGCCATAAAAGAGTGGGAAGCTGATGTGGTTGTCATAGGCATTCCTCTGGGCGGGAGCAGTGAAGATGAGATGCGCAGACGTATTGAACATTTTATGAATCTGGTTGCTTTTGAGGGAGAAATCTTTTATCAGGATGAAGCCGGCAGCTCACTTGAAGCGGAGCAGATGATGAAAGGTAAAATAAAATATATCCGCGATGGTCGAGTGGACTCACTTTCAGCAATGATTATTTTACAAAGATTTTTACAACTGAAGGGCACCTCTAAAAACCCCTGAGATATATTAACATTCACAGCAATATTCCTACTGCTTTGCTATGGTATCAATGATATTAAAGCTTCAGTTTACTACAATATAACTATGTTAAATAAAACTATAACGTTTCAAAATATATCAGAATTAAAAAAAATGAAGCCTTTTGCTTCAGACTCTAAAACACTTATACAAATATTTTGTGCAAATAATAATCTTCAAGAGATAAAAGAGATACAAAACTATTTTGCAACAACTTATCCCCAGACTACGATTATCGGGACAACAACAGATGGTGCCTTGCACAATACAGATATTTATATTGCATCAAAGCATGTTGTAACCTTTACGAAATTTGAAAAGACAGAGTTGAAGGCTATCCTTGTCGAGCATGCCGATTCTACACAAATGAGCTATATCTGCGGTAAAAAATTATTAAGAAAAATTCTTCGTCCCAATACAAAAGCACTCATCAGTTTTGCTGACGGACTCCACACAAACGGGGAAGAGTTCCTAAAGGGCATTAACAGTATTAATCCAAACATCGTAGTTTCAGGCGGGTTGGCCGGTGACAACGGAGAACTCAAAAAAACTTTTGTATTTAACAATAAGCATATTACTGAGAATGGAGCAGTCGGTGTTACTTTGAATTCTGATGCATTGAATGTTTTTACACACTACAGTTTTGACTGGACACCTATAGGCAAGAAGCTTACAATTACAAAAGCAGTTAAAAACAGAGTATATGAAATAGACGGTATAAGCGCCGTAGATATGTATGCAAAATATATGGGCAAAGAACTGGCTCAAAATCTTCCTAAAATCGGTATAGAATTTCCACTTATATTTGAAAAAGACGGGGTGAACATAGGCAGGGCAGTACTGTTTAAACACGAAGACGGTTCGTTGACCTTTGCCGGCAATCTTGACGAGGGTGAGAAAGTCCGTTTTGGTGTAGGCAATGTTGATAATCTGCTAAAAAGCGGTGAATATCAGCTGGATAAAATATTTGACAGACTTCAGTTTCAACCCGAAGCCGTATTTGTTTACTCCTGTATGGCAAGAAGACGTTTTATGGAAAAATATATAGAGTATGAATTAGAAGGACTCTCTACGCTTGGCGACATAAGTGGTTTTTTTACTTATGGAGAATTTTTTTCTAATCAGAAAAGTGATTTGCTTAATGAATCCATTACTCTGCTTGGTCTAAGCGAAAGCAATAAAACACTCGAGAGTGTTCACAGAAAAAGTGTTATACACAAAAAAGATTTCGCAGTGAGTACAGAATATGCCCTTGCAAACCTTGCAAACAGCGTATCGCAGGAGTTGGCTGAGTTAAATGCCGAACTTGAAAAAAGAGTGCAAAGAAGTGCAGAGTTTATCTACAAACAGGCATATTTTGATAAATTGACAGAGATGCCAAACAGATTGAGTCTGCTTGACAGGATAGATGAGTGTGTGGGTGAAACAGTTTTTTTGGTAAATATTGATGATTTTACTACTATAAATGATTTTTACGGGCATGCGGTAGGCGATACTGTGTTGGTGAAAATGTCGCAATATTTACACGAATTTACAAAACGTGAGGGAATGGAGTTATTTAAGTTACCTTCGGATGAGTTTGCTATTATTTCAAATAAAGAACAAACCTATACTGTTATTGAAAATACCATTCAACAGCTTATAAGTACTATAGAACAAAAAGAGTTTTTGGTAAAAGATCAGGTTATTCATGTTTCGGTGACTGTTTCAGCAGCATATATCAATGAGAAAAAAACCGGTCTGGCTAATGCCGATATGGTGCTTAAAGCTGCGAAAAAAGCGCACAAACCCTATTTGATTTTCAATAAATCTTTAGAACTTGCAAAAAAATATGAGTCAAATCTGCAAATGGCAAATGAGATTAAAAGAGCGATAGAGAATGATGACATTATTCCGTACTATCAGCCTATTTTTAGTATAAAAACAGGAAAAATTGAAAAATATGAAGCACTTGTACGCCTGAGAAAAGCTGATGGAAAAATTCTTTCTCCCTATTTTTTTCTTGAAATCAGTGAAAAAATAAGGCTCTACCCTCGAATAACCGAAATTATGATAGAAAAAACATTTTCTTTTTTTGCCGGCAACGGTTTGGACTTTAGCATCAATCTCTCTTTCAGTGACATATTCAGCGAAAAAATGCGAAATTTTCTTTTTGAAAAAATCAAAGAGTATAATATTGCAAAGCAGTTAACAATAGAAATTCTGGAAACACAGGAGTATACGAACGAAAATATCGTAAACGATTTTACAAAAGAAGTCTATGCATCAGGCGCATCCATTGCCATTGATGATTTTGGAAGCGGATTTGCCAATTTTCAATATATGACAAGTATTTCATGTGATTATATGAAAATAGACGGTTCGCTGATTAAAAATATTCATCAGGATCAAAATTCGCGCTTGATTGTCGAAACAATTGTGGTATTTGCAAAAAAACTTGGGAAAAAAGTCATAGCAGAGTTTGTGCACTCTGCCGAGGTGTTGGATGTTGTCAGAGAAATTGGTATAGAATATGCGCAAGGGTATTACCTTGGCGAACCACAGGAAAAGCTTATTGAGCCATTATGAAAAGATTATTACTTGGATGGGTTATTTCGCTGAAACGTTCTTTTAATTCTCTGTCAAAAGTCAAAATAAAGACATTTGTATTTTTTAATCCGGCATCTTGAAAATTCTGCAGTAAAACATCATCTGCCACATTTTTTCCATGATCACACTTTATAAAATTAAATGAGTTGAGTGTTTTGCCGTAATCATATAAATTTGCCTCCCATTCCGCTCGTTTAAGATAGAGGGAATCAGGGTTTGCTGCTAAAAAAATATTGGTATCAGAAATTTTGTAAGGCTCGATAATATCATTGAAAATCGAGGCAATACTTGAAAAATTTTCTATATCCCAAAAAAGATAACTTTGTTTGGCCTGTGATTTTTGTTTTTTGTTGATAAGTTTGAGCCTTTTTGTAATATTGAAACTTGAATGTGCCGTGTCGTTGATAATTTGAATACGCTTTTTTAACTGTTGGGCGTCATTTGTGGGAAAACCCAGAATTTCACCCAGGTTTATATAAAAATCCAGGTTCAGCAGCTCTTTTTCTGCGCCGCCTTTTTGATACTTTTTTAATTTTGCCAGCTTTGCATCACAAAACAGAAGGTTTATGCTCATTTTTTCATGATTCGCATAGGCCTGTTTTGTTTTAAAAAAAATATCTTTCGCTTCAGGAGTATCGGGGAACTCTATTGATCCTCTGTATTTATACTCTATAGTAATTTTTTGTTTGTTTAAAGACATTTGAAATACTCAGCTGCTTCTTTTTCATCGTCAGTAAGTTTCTCTGTTGTATATAAAGGATCTTCGCTCATTAATTTTTTAATCTCATTTTGACAGTAGGAAAAAAGAATTTCTTTTGCATGTGTGTTATCATCCAAAAAACCCAGTCCGCTGAATTTATACGGATCTTCCTGTTCTATGCACAGCAGTGTTCCCTCACACTCTTTTTCAAGGATATCAACAAGCGTTCTGTAGTTTATGTCAAATTCTGTTGCATTCCAGCCTATCTCTTCAAGTGTTTCATCGGCAAATTTGTCAACACCGTCGCCTGTTGTATCATCATAGGAGGCACGGGGTGTATTCACTCTAATCAACTCCTGCCAATTGGAAAATGCTTTTATAAGTACCTGCTGTTCATTTTCGGTGATTTGATAATTGTTACCAAATATTTCTGCAAGAGAAGGTGTTTTTGCCGATGAGAGTGCATTCATCGGCAGAGGTGTATGCCTGCCCTGATAGATGAGGATTTCTGTTTCGTCAAAAGGCACATATTTTATTGCTCCGTCTATATTGATGCCGTACTCTTTTGCAGAGTTTATTGCTTTAAGCAGTTCTGATTTATCAACTGTAACAACTTCATTAAAAAGGTTGAATTTTTTCATTTTTTCTCCAAATTTTTTCATATTATACAGAGTATGAGATTAACTCAGATAATTTAACAGAAGTTATTGCCATCCCAAAGCAAACTTAAGCATACCAGCGATTAAAAGAATATGCAATTGCGAGGCACAAATTCGCAGGAGCTACTAGTAGCTTCAAGGATTTGTAACGAAGTCAAGTGTATGTTCTTTTAATCGTCCTTTGGATAACACATAAAGAGGCAATCTGCAAAGCATCTATTTTTCAACTCTACTAGTAGAGCCTTCAGAATAGCTACTTCACATCTTACCTCTTGATGAGTTACTGGTATGCTTAAGTTTGCTTTGGGATGGCAATATAAGTTTAGTATAATAAAAGTTTTACTATTAATAGAGTATAATGCGACAAATTTTTCAAGGGATATACCCATGAAGCTCAAGGAAATGTAATGGCATTAAATGTTTACTATGATAAAGATTGTGATATTAATATAATCAGAAGCAAAAAAGTTGCAATGATAGGATTTGGTTCTCAGGGGCACGCACACGCTGAAAACCTTAGAGACAGCGGTGTAGATGTTGTTGTCGGTCTTCGTAAAGGCGGCGCAAGCTGGGCAAAAGCCGAGGCAAAAGGATTTGAGGTCTTAACAGTTGCTGAAGCTACTGCAAAAGCAGATGTTGTTATGATTCTTCTTCCTGATGAAGATCAGGCAAGAATTTACAAAGAAGAGATTGAACCAAATTTAAAAGCGGGCGATACGATCGCTTTTGGTCATGGTTTTAACATTCACTACAAGAGTATTATTCCTGCTGCAGATATCAATGTTACTATGATTGCACCAAAGGCTCCGGGGCATACCGTACGTTCTGAATTTGTACGCGGCGGCGGTATTCCGGATCTTATTGCTATTGAAAATGATCCTTCAGGAACTACAAAAGAGTTGGCACTCTCTTACGCTTCTGCAATCGGTGGCGGGCGTACTGCGATTATTGAAACAACTTTCAAAGATGAAACAGAAACTGACCTTTTTGGAGAGCAGGCTGTTCTTTGCGGCGGTGTTACTTCTTTGGTTCAAGCCGGTTTTGAAACATTGACAGAAGCCGGATATGCTCCTGAAATGGCTTACTTTGAGTGTCTTCACGAACTCAAGCTTATCGTTGACCTGATGTTTGAGGGCGGAATTGCCGATATGAGATACTCTATCTCAAACACTGCTGAGTATGGTGACTATGTTTCTGGCAAACGTGTTATCAACAAAGAATCAAAAGAGGCAATGAAAGAGATTCTCAAAGAGATTCAAGACGGCAGATTTGCAAAAGACTTTATACTTGAAGGTCAGGCCGGGTATCCTCGTATGAATGCAGAAAGAGCAAATGCCCGTGCTTCATTGATTGAACAGACTGGTGTAAAGTTACGTGAAATGATGCCTTGGATTTCAGCAAATAAAATTGTCAACCAAGATACAAACTAATTTTATTCTCAGCACTTGCCATTTGGCAGTGTGCTGATGATCATCTGCATATATTTTCATCATTTTTCCAAATATTTATAAACGTCTCTTTAAAAAGATAACCCTGTATATAGTCAATACCCATCTCTTGTGCTATTTTTAAATCATTGCTGTTTTCAATACCTTCCAAAATCGTTTTTTTGGATGAGATTTTTGCATAGTTGACAACACCTTTCATCACTTCTATATATGCGGGATGCTGTTTGATTCTCTTTAAAACATCTATATCCAGTTTAATAACATCCGCTCTGCATAACAGAGAGGTAAAATAGATACTGTTTGGTTTGGCAAAGTCATCATAGGCATAGGATATTTCATATTCATTCATCCAGTCCATAAAATTTTCAACATCCTGAGCATTTTCTTCATCAGAATTTTCTATAATTTCCACAACAACATTATCGGTATTTTGGAAAAAGTCGATCCAAAAAGCAACATGATGATCACTGATAGCGACATCAGGGTCAAGATTTAAAAATAATTTTTTGCCGGGAGGCTGATGGTGCAACTGAAATTTTTTCAAAACAGTTTCAACATAAAAGAAGAGTTCAATATTTTGATGGATACTCTTAAAAAATTCATAAGGAGATATGATAGTATTTCCGTATTTAAATCGGCTTAATGCCTCATAGGCAAATATTTCCATATTTTTTAACTCAATTATAGGCTCATAACAGACGCCATACCCTTCATTCGCTATAATAGAACCGATATATTCTTTTATCTTCATGCTATACAAGAGACTTTGTGAGTGTATAAATTTTATTTTTTGAAAGATATGGATATCTCATAGAAAGTATTTTAACAATAGGACAAATGAGTTTAACACTTTTGTCATAAGCAGATTGCTGCAGCAGAGTCTGTATTTTTGATTTTAGTATTGTGTCTGACATAAGAAGCCTTTTAATGATAATTAGTATCAATTTTTGAAATTGTAGCATGCTCTTTCTTAAGTATATATTAATATCGATAGTGGTTATCAATATATAGTTTGGTTTTCTATGATATAATTTGAAAAAAGGAAATAGATTTGGCAAAACGTATTTTTGTAACAGCTACCAATACCGATATAGGCAAAACATATACTACAAAACTTCTACTGGAGTCATTTGCTTCGCGAGGTTTGCGTGTAGGTGTGATGAAACCGATAGAAACAGGTGTTGTTGATGGTTTTTATCCTGATGGAAGTGAACTTTTGACATTGGTGCAAAAATTAAATCCGGAGTTTTTGGGTTTACATGTAGAAGATATAGTTCCTGTATCATATGAACTTCCTGCCGCTCCTTTTGTCGCATCAGGCGGTACGGCACTTGATAAGAGCAGATTACATGTAACTGTGCAAAAGCTTGAGAAACTGTGTGATGTATTGATAATCGAAGGGGCGGGCGGATTATATGTGCCTGTGGATGAAAAGTATATGATTATTGACCTGATAGCAGAGTTTGAAGCACCCGCACTCCTGGTAACACACTGCTCTTTGGGCTGCATTAATGATACTCTGTTGAGTAAAAAAGCTTTGGAAGATAAAAATATTGCGCATGTAGTTGGATTTAACTGCCGGGATCAAGAGGCTGGTTTTGATAAAATCAGTCGGCCTTATTTTGACAAAAGCGGATTTGGTGTGTTGAAAATTCAAGAGGATATTGACACTATAAGCCAACTCCTGTATAATTTGTAAATTATATAATTTAGGATAAAAATGCAGCATTTAATACGTACTGATGATTTTACAAAAGAAGAGATACAAAGGTTGTTGGCAGATGCAAAAAAATTCAGTGACGGCCGTTTTGAAAGAATTTTAGAAGACAAGATTATTATTACACTTTTTTTTGAAAATTCGACACGAACAAAAAGTTCGTTTGAAATAGCCGCAAAAAGACTCGGTGCTGAAATAGTGCATCTTGATGTTGCAAAAAGTTCTACAAAAAAAGGTGAAACACTTGTAGATACGGCAATGAATCTTGATGCTATGGGACCACATGCCATCATAGTCCGTCATGAAAATGCGGGTGTGCCCCAGATTCTTTCAAAGCATACCAAGGCTAGCATTGTCAATGCCGGCGACGGTGCCCATGCCCATCCTTCTCAGGCCCTTTTGGATTTGTATACACTCAAGGAGCACTTTGGCTCACTTGAAGGAAAAAAAATCGCTATTGTCGGAGATATTAAAAACTCCCGTGTTGCAAACTCAAATATAGAACTTTTAACACGTTTTGGAATGGAGGTGATTTTGGTGGCACCACCGCATTTTTTACCAAAAACCCATCTAAGAACAACTCATTATTTGTCAGAGATTATTGACGAGGTAGATGCTATTATGAGTCTTCGTACACAGACAGAGCGACACTCTTCGCAAAGTTACGCTTCGTTAAAAGACTATGCAAGCGATTTTTGTATAACGGAGGAACTCATTGGAGACAGAGAGATTATACTCCTGCACCCGGGACCAGTTCATCGAAATATCGATATCAGTGATGCAATGCTCGAAGATAAGCGTTGCAAGGTCTTGGAGCAGGTGAGTAACGGGGTTAATATACGAATGGCTATACTCAAAAAACTGATTGCATGAGTTTTGAGAAAATAAATGTTTTGGCAAAACAGAAAAAGCCGTTTTTGTTTATAAGTGACTTTAAAGGGGAAAATGTTGAGGTAATTCTTCTTGAAGACCTGGAAAAAGAAGATATAGAGTTTTGTATTAACGAAAAATACAGTTTCAAAAAACATTTGCATACCCTTCAGACTGATCCCATAAAATTTTCAGAGTATAAAAAAAAATTTGATGCTGTTATTGAAAAGATTAAATCAGGCGAGACCTATATCCTCAATCTTACCCAACAGACACCTGTAAAAACAGACCTTACTTTAAAAGAGATGTTCAGGGTGGCAAATGCGCATTATAAACTGCGTTATAAAGATGAGTTTCTCTGCTTTTCTCCTGAAAAATTTATACAAATAGCCGACAATACGATTCATACCTTTCCTATGAAAGGCACTATTGATGCTGCCAAAGTCAATGCCGAGAAAAAAATATTAGCCGATGAAAAAGAGATGGCTGAGCATATTATGATAGTAGATTTGCTCAGAAATGATCTTTCCATGGTCGCTTCTGATGTTACAGTAGAGAGATTTCGTTATATACAGACAATAGAAGCCGGGGAGAAGAAACTTTTACAGATAAGCTCCCATATACGCGGTTCTTTACATGTAAACTGGCAGGAAGAACTCGGTACAATATTGCAAACACTTCTTCCGGCGGGGAGTATAAGCGGTGCACCCAAAAAAAGTACCGTCAATATTATTGAAGATATTGAAGGCTATGCCCGCGGATTTTTCAGTGGAGTATTTGGTGTGTTTGACGGGAACAGCCTGGACAGCGGTGTGATGATACGTTTTATACAAAAGAGTGCCAAGGGGTACTTTTATAAAAGCGGCGGTGGAATTACTTTGGACAGTGATGTACAAAGTGAGTATAAAGAACTGCAGGATAAGATATATTTACCATGAAAAACAAATTGTTAGAGAACTTTTTTACCAGTGGCTGGGATTTTAAAGAAGATGAAAGTGAATTAAAAAATAAATTTCAAATGGTGAATATTGTTTTTTTACTCTCTTTTGCCGGATTGATTTTTGGGATCAGTGCAAATATTCTCAGAGCAACACCGGCGCTTATTCCTGTAGAAACTGTTTTATTGTTAAGTGCTGTTGGACTCATGTTGGCTTTACGTATCAATAAAAAGTATTTTAAAGTCATATCTTTTTTGATGACTCTGCAGTACAGTATACTGTTTTTACTCCTGGTTTATATGAGCAAGCCTGAAGAATTAAAACATATATGGATTTTTACCTACCCTATTATTCTTCTCTACTTTGGAAGTGACAGGCATGTGTTTTTTTGGGTTGCGGCAATGGTGTTTTTCTTGCTCATCGCACCGATACAGCCTTTTGTACATGTATCGTATTCTTTGTTTCAGGTGACGTATATCTCTTTTGTGCTTATTCTTGTAAGTATCATTATCTATTTTTATCAAAAGCGTATGAATGAAGCGGCAAGTTTAATCATTGAACAGAAAAATATGCTCAAAAAGCAGCTGGATGAACTGACGAAAAAAGATAAAATATTGTCTGTACAGTCCAAACAGGCGGTTATGGGCGAGATGATAAGCATGATAGCCCACCAATGGCGTCAGCCTCTTTCAACTGTCACCCTCAATATATCAAATTTACAGATAAAACGCCTGTTGGGAAAAGAGATCAGAGAAAAAGAATATGAAACCGCTTTTGAAGAGATAAACAATACTATTGCCTACCTTTCGGCCACGATTGATGATTTTCAAACCTATTTTCATCCCAAAAAAGAGATAAACTCCATAGAGATAAACGAGTTGATACAAAAAGCGATTAATTTTACTAAACCGAGACTCAAAGAAACATATATAAAAATTTTATATATGCAAAAAAACAGTGCAGTTATCAATACATATACCAATGAACTTATTCAGGTACTGTTGAATATTTTAAATAACGCCGTTGATGAACTGATTGCAAGAGAGATTAAAGATCCGAAAATAATTATTCGTGTACAGAACCGGGGAGATGCCTTGCAGTTAGAAATTGAAGATAATGCGGGAGGGATAAAAAAAGAGCATATTGATTCTATTTTTGAACCTTATTTCAGTACAAAAGGCAAGAATGGGACAGGACTTGGCCTTTACATGTCACAAATGATAATGCACAAACAGTTTCATACAACAATAGAGGTTGAGAGTGAAAAAAACAGTACTGTATTTCATTTTACAGTACCAAAGAAACTAGCTTAATTTTAGATTGATTGGGTTATAATAGATTTCAAAAATTACTAAACAGTAGGAATTAAAATGTATATAGAAGATTTGAAGTTTTCATTATGGGCTGATTTTATAGAAAGAGATTACCTGGACAAAGAATTTAAAGAGCTTATAGACAAAAAAATAATCAATGGAGCCACTTCAAATCCGGCAATATTTAAGAATGCAATTTTAAGCTCTCCTGCATACAAAGAGCAACTTGCATCACTGGATGCGCTTTCTCCAAAAGAAAAATATGAAGCAGTGGCAATATATGACATACGAAAAGCAGCAGATATTTTAAAACCCTTATACGACAAAGGGGATGACGGATATGTCAGTATAGAAGTTGATCCTTTTTTGTGTGATGATGCACAGGCAACTGCTGCAGAGGGAAAAAGGCTTTTTAAGGCGATAAACAGAGAAAATGTTATGATAAAAGTTCCGGCCACAGAAGCTGGGTATGAAGCGATGCAGGCGTTGACATCTGTTGGAATCCCTGTGAACGCAACATTGATTTTTAAAAAATCCCAAGCCATATACTGTGCGCAGGCTTTTGAAAAAGGAAGTGAAATATATGGCAAAAGCGTGCCTACTGTTATCAGTATTTTTGTCAGCAGAATCGACCGGGCACTTGATATACTCTTAAAAGAAAACGGTATAGAAACAGGATTGACAGGCATATACAATACTTCTGTCATCTATGAAGAGATACAGAGTATGAATGTAAAGGGATGCAGGGCTCTTTTTGCCAGTACCGGAGTAAAAGACGACTCTCTGCCGCCCTATTATTACATCGAAAAACTGTTGGCGTATAACAGTGTCAATACAGCGCCTGTAGATACCATAAAAGCATTTCATGCGCATAATGGTTCTAAAAAAGCAGCTTTGCCGATTGATAAAAAAATCATTAACAGACATTTTACACAGATAGAAGATACCGGTGTTAAAATGGATGAAGTACTGCAAAAGCAAATTGATGATGGTTTGGAAGCATTTAAAAAAGCATTCCAAGAGATATTGGAGGCATTATGAATACAGAGGTTGATGTCAGTAAGCTGACATTTGAGCAGTTAAAAAAAATACGCCTGCATCTGAAAAAAATGATTGAGGTGGGAGGCAGTGACTTACATGTAAAGGCCAATGCTGTAATTCGGGCAAGGATTAATGGAAATATTGTCCAGTTTTCCGGTGGTATTTTAACAAAAGAGGATGCTTTGATATTTGCAAAAGAACTTTTAAAAGGGCGTTTTGCCGAGTTTGTTGAAAAAAAAGAGCTCGATTTGGTATATCCTTATGATGAAAACAACCGTTTCCGTGTCAATATATTTTTTCAGATGGACGGAGTGTCGGCAGTATTTCGTGTGATTCCTATCAAAATTCCTTCATTTGAAGAACTCTATTTACCGGATATTGTCAAAAGTTTTACACAAAGAGAAAGAGGCTTGGTTCTTGTGACGGGTGTGACCGGAAGCGGTAAGTCTACAACACTTGCAGCACTTGTCAATGAGATTAATCTTACTAAGAAAAAGCACATAATTACCATTGAAGATCCGATCGAATTTGTGCACAAGGACAGAAACTGTATCATCAATCAGCGTTCTGTAGGCCAGGATACCCTCTCTTTTGGAACAGCTCTGCGTGCAGCACTTCGTGAAGACCCTGATATTATTCTGGTAGGGGAAATGCGGGATCAGGAGACGATAAACCTTGCCCTGCACGCGGCAGACACCGGTCACCTTGTTTTTTCAACACTGCATACAGTGGATGCGAAAGAGACGATCAACCGTATAATTGCCCAGTTCCCGACAGATGAGCAAAATCGTGTGCGTCTTTCACTTGCAGGTGTTTTGCAGGGAGTAGTTTCTCAAAGGCTGATACCTACTGTAGACGGAAAGCGCCGCGCCGCTCTTGAAGTACTGGTACGGACTCCGACAATTGAAAAACTTATTTTGGAAAACAGAGATTACGAAATTCGTGATGCAATTGAAGCAGGAAAAGAGCATTACAAATCACAAAGTTTTGACCAGGCTATTCTGGATCTCTACAATGAAGGTGTTATTTCCAAAGAAGAAGCGCTTAACAATGCGACGAGTGCTTCTGATGTAGAACTGAAAATGAACGGACTTATAAGCGGGACAATGGCAGATATGGCTGAAGAAAATGAACTGCCAAAAGTTGAAATATCTTCTGACGATGATGATATTTTTGATTTAAAGTAAAGTTTAATCCATAAAACTGTATAATTGCGCCTATTTTAAAAGACAAAGGACTTCATATGTTAGAAGGTATAGTTAGAGAGAGTATTGGCAAAAAGGGCACAAAAGCGCTTCGCCGTGATGGTTATCTAATTGCGAATATTTACGGAAAAGGGCTTGAAAATATCAATGCTGCATTTAAAGAAAATGAGTATATCCGTACTGTTCGTAATAAAAACACATTGGCATTTCCTGTTTCAATTGATGGAAAAGAGATGCAGGTTGTTGTTCAGGCATATGAGTCTCATCCGGTAACAGGAAAACTTTTACATGTAGATTTAATGGTGGCACAGCCAGGTGTTGTAACACACTATATGGTTCCTGTTGAAGCGGTCGGTGATTCAATCGGTGTGAAAAACAAAGGACTTGTAAATATTTCAAAAAGACGTTTGAGAGTCAAAGCAAAGATTGAAGATTTACCAAAAGCAATTACAATTGATGTAACAGATATGGATATTGGCGACGCTAAGCTTATTCGTGACATCGAAGTAACTGAAAATGTACAATTTACAGATGCTGACCGTGTTGCCGTACTAAGTATTATCAAAGCTAAGTAGTAGCAATATGCTTATAGTTGGGCTGGGAAACCCTGGATCCGACTATGAGGCTACACGCCATAATATCGGTTTTATGGTTATAGATGAACTGATTCGTCGTCATAATGCCAGTAAGATTTCCTCCTCATCATTTCAAGGTGAACTCTATAAATTTCAAAATCATTTTTTATTAAAACCATTGACATATATGAATCTTTCCGGAGAATCTGTTGTAAAAGTAAAGCAGTTTTACAAAATCGAAGATGTCGTTGTAATACATGATGATTTGGATCTTCCCTTTGGTGCCTTACGTTTTAAAAAAGGCGGAGGACATGGCGGGCACAACGGTCTTAAATCAATAGATTCAAAAATATCCCGTGAATATGTCAGAGTAAGAATGGGCATAGCAAAACCAGCGCATAAGGGAGAAGTGGCCTCTTATGTATTAAGTCCTTTTAGTGCAACAGAACAAAAATGTCTGTCGGAATGGATAGATAAATGTTGTGATGCAGTGGAGTTTTTACTGACACATTCATTGGAAGAGACACGGTGCAAATACTCCCAAAAGGCAATGGAATGTTAGCATTCAGATATATTTCATGGCACTATATAAAATATTTTTTGATTATACTGACAGCTTTGGTTCTGTTTGTTGTCGGTTTTGACTATATGGGCAGTGCCCAGGATTTATCCAAGTCATCGGCAAACCTTATTTTGATTTATCTGGTGTACAAATCATTTTCTGCCATAGATATTTTACTGCCAATCGCACTGGTATTTGGAATGATATCTACAAAAATATATCTTATCCGCTCCAATGCACTTGTTTCATTCTTTTCTTTGGGATATTCAAGAGTAGATGTTTTGCGTCCCTTTGTTCTTGTCTCTACCGCTGTTATTGTTCTGTTTATAGCGCTGCATGCCTGGTCGAATTTTGCCAGAGCAGAAGAGTTTTCCAGAAATATTAAAAAGAATTCGCAATATTTAAGTCCCACACGCGATCTTTTTTTTGCGTACAAGGGAAAGTATATATATTTTTCAAAACTGCTTCCTTTGCAGGAAACTGCGAAGAATATTCGTGTGTTTAGTGTTACAAATGAGTCTTTAAAAGAAGTGGTTGTTGCCAAGTCAGCCAGATACATAGATAACTACTGGTTTATCAGGCAGGCTGACATTATTACTAAGCCTGATGATTTGTCTCTTGCCTCACCCGGAATAAAAGTCACTAAAGCAAAAGATTTGAAAATTTTAGAAGGGTTTCGCCCTAAAATGCTTGACCAGGTATATGAGGGAAAAGTGAACTTTACAATTATAGATGCCGTGGATGCTATGCTTTTACTGAATAAACAAAACATTAATACGGATAATATCAAGTCAGCACTTTATAAAATATTTATCTATCCTTTTTTTGTTCCGTGTCTCATTGTTATAATATTTTTCTTTGTCCCAATGAGTGTACGATTTTTGAATGTTTCTCTTTTTACATTTGGTGCAATCCTGGCAACGTTGCTCACCTGGGGAATTCTCTTTTTTCTGATAAAGCTTGCAAACAATAAAGTGATACCGAGTGAAGTCGGGATAGTTCTTCCTGTTGCGATATTGGCTCTATTGGCCTTTTTTCAGTGGTATAGACACAGAACACTACTGTCTTAGGCACTTCTAAGCACATTTTAGATAAAATCATCTAAAAAATATTTGGAATTTTTATGATTGATTTTAAAGCATTGGCAGATGAGTATGGAACACCCTTGTACGTATATGATTTTGATTATATGTCCGCACAGTATACAGAGTTAAAAGAAGCATTCAGGGGACGTAAGTCTATTATTGCTTATGCAGTAAAAGCAAATTCAAATTTAAGTGTTGTTCGTCATTTTGCAAAAATGGGCAGTGGTGCTGACTGTGTTTCTATCGGTGAAGTGCGTCGTGCTCTTTTGGCAGGAATTCCCGCATATAAAATTATATTTTCTGGTGTCGGCAAAAGTGATGAGGAGATACGTGAAGCGATAGAAAAAGATATTTTATATATCAATGTTGAAAGCGAAGCGGAGCTTGATCGGGTTGAGGCTATTGCAGAGAGACTGGACAAGCCTTCACGCATAAGTATCAGAGTGAATCCCAATATTGACCCGCAGACACATCCTTATATCTCTACCGGACTGCATGACAATAAATTTGGTGTGGATCTCTCAAGTGCTAAACGTATGTATATCAAGGCTAAAAATTCTCAATATTTGGACCCTGTCGGTATTCATTTTCATATAGGCTCACAACTGACACAATTGCAGCCGATAAGAGAAGCTGCCGAAATAGTTGCAGATTTGGTGCGTTCACTGCAGGCTATTGATATAGAGTTGAAGTTTTTTGATGTTGGTGGCGGACTTGGCGTCAAATATGATAATGAAGAGACGATAAAACCATATGATTATGCACAGGCAATTTTAGGAACACTTACGGCACTTGATTTGACGATTCTTTGTGAACCGGGCAGGTTTTTGACGGCAAATGCAGGATACTTTGTGACGAGAGTTCTCTATGAAAAACAAAATGGTGATAAAAAATTTGTTGTTGTTGACGGTGCAATGAATGATCTGCTGCGTCCGTCACTCTATAATGCATATCATAAGATAGAAGCAATTACAGACAATAATGGTCCGGTGAGAGAAGTAGACATAGTCGGTCCGGTGTGTGAAAGCGGTGACTTTTTTGCGAAAAACTATCCTCTGCCGGAGCTAAAGAGAAATGATTTGCTTGTGATTCACAGTGCCGGTGCCTATGGATTTGGAATGGGGAGCAATTACAATACACGTGGACGAAGTGCGGAAGTCGCTGTTGAAAACTCCAAAGCAAGACTTATCAGAAAAAGAGAGTGCTTTGAAGATCTTATCTGTCTAGAACAAGAATTTTTAGTAGACTAAAATGTATTTTATAGATGTGCAGGGAACGCTTATCAGTGATGAAGACAAATCTCCAATAGATGGAAGCAGGGAGTTTATACAAATGCTCAATCGTGAGCATATTCCTTATATGATCATAACAAATAATACAAAAAAAGCATCACAGAATTTTTTGGCATATCTAAACAGACTGGGTTTTGAATTTGACGCGACAAAGTACCTTGATCCTTTAATGCTTCTGGAATCCCGTGTCGAAAAAGAGGCTGTGGCTGCATATGGTGCAAAAGCGTTTTTACAAACACTGCAAAGCATGGGATACAAACTTGACTACACAAACCCCAAAACCGTACTGATTGCCATAAAAGAGGATTTTTCTGCGGATGAATATGCACAAATGATAGATTTTTTACTTGATGGTGCGAAACTTGTCGGTATGCATGAGACATCTATTTATGCAAAAAACAACAGGCGCTACCCTGGAGTAGGTGCGATTTTGAAGATGCTTGAATTCGCGACAAGCTGTTCTTATGATGTTGTAGGCAAACCAAGTCAGGCATTTTACAATGAAGCACTTAAAAGAATTAAAAGACAAAATCCTGCCGCAGATTTTCAAAACATAACTATTATCAGTGATGATGTAAAAGGTGATTTGGGCGGAGCAAAAGAGCTTGGTATGAAAACACTCTTTGTAACAAGCGGAAAATATAAAAGTGCCGAGGAAATTGTCCCTTTTTTAAAAGAAGCAAATATCCCCGATTTTATATATAAAAATATGCAGGATATTTTAATCCGCCACAAGATGGAGCAATAATGAAAACTTTAGATGACTGTAGAGAAGCGATAGATGCGATCGACAATGAGATGCTTACACTGTTGAATAAGCGTATGAAAGTTGTCCAGAGAGTCGGAGAAATCAAAAAAGAGACCGGTGGCGCAATCTATAGACCAGAACGTGAAAAAGCAATTATTGACAGACTGGTTTCTTTGAATGAAAAAGAGGGCGGACTGTTAAATAACAAAGCGATAGAAGCAATATTTTTAGAAATTTTTGCTGTGGCAAGAAATTTGGAACTGCCGGAACGTATAGCCTATTTGGGGCCTGAAGGGAGTTTTACGCATCAGGCGGCTGAGAGCCGTTTTGGGGCTATGAGTGACTATCTTTCGTTAAATTCTATCGCTTCTGTATTTAAAACACTTGAATCCGGCCGTGCCAAATTTGCAGTTGTGCCTATTGAAAATTCCCGTGACGGAATTGTTGGAGAGACACTTGATCTGCTTGCAAAAAGTCCTATGAAAATTGTTGCAGAACTTTATATGCCGATTCACATGTCTTTTGCAACAAAGGCGGAAAAACTTGAGGATATTACAAAAATCTACTCAAAAGACAAAGGCTTTGGGCAGTGTCGGGAATTTTTAAATGAACATGGTTTGATCAATGTTGAACTGATCCCGGTAGAATCGACGGCAAAAGCAGCCATTTTGGCGGCACGTGAGCCAAATTCGGCTGCAATATGTTCTCATATTGCAGCAAAACTGTATGGACTTCCTACTCTGTTTGAAAACATTGAAGATGCCATAGACAATACAACGCGTTTCGTCATTTTAAGTGATTTTAAAAATTCTGTCAGCGAGAATGATAAAACTTCGATACTGGTACGATTAAAAGACGCTGTTGAAGCTGGTTCTCTGGTGCGTTTTTTACAGGATTTTGAAGAAGAGAAGATAAATCTTTCAAAAATTGAGTCTCGTCCCTCAAGAGACAAAGGTGGTTTTGGCTACTGGTTTTATATAGACTTTTATGGTCATATAGATGAGGAAAAGATTCAAAAAGTCATACAGAAACATAAAGACGAAGTCACTTGGCTTGGAAGTTACGTAAAGGGTGAAGAGTGAAATTTAATAAAAAACTACAAAATATCAAAACTTATGAGGCGGGCAAGCCTATAGAACTTGTCGTACGTGAATTCGGCATAGAACCAAAAGATATTGTAAAACTTGCTTCAAATGAAAATCCGTATGGATGCTCCCCCAAAGTACAAAGTGCCGTGGCAAAAATTCTACCGAATATGGCACTTTATCCTGATGACAGTATGCTTAAACTTAAAAATGCGTTAACAAAAAAATATGCAACAGAGCACAAAAATCTTATTATCGGCAGCGGAAGTGACCAGGTTATAGAATTTATTATGCATGCAAAAGCTGATGAAAATTCCAAAATACTGATGAACAGTGTGACTTTCGCAATGTATGAGATTTATGCGAAACATGTCGGGGCAGAGATTGTGAGAACTGCATCACAGGAGCATGATTTAGATGAATTTTATGGGCTTTATAAAGAGACAAATCCTGCGATAATTTTTTTGTGCACACCGAATAACCCGACAGGGGATGCAATAGATGCAGACAAATTGATGAAGTTTATAGAAAAAATCGACAATGATACTTTGGTTGTTGTAGACGGTGCCTATATGGAATATGCTGCATATAAAGACAAAAGTAAAAAAATCATGCCTCAAGAGTTGGTTGAAAAATTTGAAAATGTCATTTATCTGGGTACTTTTTCAAAAGCCTACGGACTTGGAGGCATGCGTGTCGGGTATGGTATTTCGTCAGAAAATATTATAAAAGAACTGTATAAACTGAGACCGCCTTTTAACATAACGACATTGTCGCTTGAAGCTGCCAGTGTTGCACTTGAAGATGAGGAATTTGTAAATAATTGTATCGCTTTAAATTTCCAGGAGATGAAACGCTATGAAGAGTTTGCAAATGAGCAAAAAATAGATATAATAGAGAGTTATACAAACTTTGTTACTTTATGCCTGAATAACACACAAAATTCGACAGAAATTTCTAATGCTTTATTGCGTAAAGGAATGATAGTACGGGATTTAAGTGGTTATGGGTTGAATGCAATTCGTGTAACTGTCGGAACAAAAGAGCAAAACAGCCGTTTTTTTGAACTTGCATCACTGTTATTATAAAATTTAAGATGGGAAGTTGATGGATTTTAAAGTACTTTTTTCGCAATTATCAGTTTTGTATGCAAAACTTACAAAACAGCAAAAAATGATTATAGCAGCTGCTGTAATAGGTATTGTTGCTTTTTTGATTTTTTTAGTTGTTTTTACTGCTAAAAAAACCTCACTTGACAGATATGAAGTACTTTTTGATTCTCTGACACCCTCTGAAGCTGCAAAAGTTGTAGAACAGCTTGATAAAGATAATATTCCTTATAAAATTGAAGCAAACAATGTTATCAAAGTGCCTCGTGATATTGTGTACAAAGAGAGGATTTCTATTGCCTCTTTGGGTATTCCAAAAAACAGAGGCGTGGGATTTGAACTTTTTGACAAACAGGAATTCGGTGCTACAAATTTTGATCAAAAAATCAAGCATCTGCGCGCATTGGAAGGTGAACTCTCCCGTACTATCAGTGCACTTTCACCTGTAGAAAAAGCAACAGTGAGCCTTGCTCTGCCGAAAGAGACTCTTTTTGTCTCCAAACAGGTTGATCCGACAGCCTCTGTAATGGTGCAGCTGGTTGAGGGAAGGATGCTTACTTCCAAGCAAATCAGGGGAATTAAAAATCTTGTCGCAGCAGCTGTGCCAAAACTAAAACCTTCTAATGTAATGTTGATTGACAGTGACGGCGTAACACTTGGTGATGACGATGAAATGGCGCAGATGAGTGAACTCTCTATTGCTCAGCAAAAATATAAAATAAAAGAAGAGAAAAAAAAGCAGGAAAAAATCATTGATGTTATCGCACCTTTTGTAGGCGGCAGTGACAAGGTTGTGGCACAGGTAACCATAGAATTTGATTTTTCACAAAAAAACTCTACTTCCGAAAAATATGATCCTGAAAATGTTGTGCGAAGCGAACAGGTTAATGAAGAAAAAAGAGAAGGAAGTGCCCCAAAAGAAGTCGGAGGCGTTCCTGGAACTGTAAGCAACATTGGTCCGGTACAGGGACTTACCTCAAATAAAATGGTGGAGAAATATTCAAAAAACTCCGGCACAACGAATTATGAAGTCGGAAAAACCGTCAGCACTACAAAGAGTCAGTTTGCAAGAATCAAAAGGATAACGGCTGCAGTTGTCGTTGACGGAAAATACAAACCAAAACTGGACAAAGAGGGGAATCCAACTGATGAGATGGAGTATGTGCCTTTGGATGCTGCGGACATAAATGCCTTAACCTCTCTTGCCAGTCGTTCTATCGGTATTGATCCTAAAAGAGGCGATCAAATCAGTGTACAAAATTTGCAGTTTGAAAGAGCATCTGTAAGCGGAGGGGCTCAGGGAGTCAACAAAGCTATTGCATTCAGTGAAACATATTTGGCTCCATTTTCCGGTTTGCTGAAATATCTGTTTGTGTTTATCCTATTGTTTGTTTTGTACAAAAAAGTCATTGCTCCGTTTGCGGATAAGATGCTTGAAGTGTCAAAAGAAGAAGAAGAACTTGTTGCGCCTTCACTGGAACTGGATGAAGAAGAGGGCGATGATTTGGTCGAAAAAGTACAAAAAATGCGTAAAAAAGTTGAAGAGCAACTTGGTATGGGAAGTAATTTTAATGAAGATGACCTCAAACATGAGGTTATCCTGGAAAAAGTAAAAACTATGGCGGAGGATAGACCTGAAGAGGTGGCTTCTTTGCTGGAGGCTCTTTTGAGTGAAGAGTCTGAAGTTCCATCTAAAGAGAGGAAGTAAGTATGGCTACTTTAACACAGCAGCAACAGGCCGCACTTGATGAAATGAGTATGGCAGAAAAAATTGCCATACTTCTGCTGCAGTTGGGTGAAGACGCAACAGCGGCAATATTTTCAAATATGGGTGTTGAGGCTATTACTGAAATATCAAAATATATTGCAGCAAACAGAACTATTGACAAGGCAATAGCAACTGCTGTTTTAGAAGAGTTTCATGCGATATTTCAGTCGGGTCAGTATATGACATCAGGCGGTATGGAGTATGCAAGAGAACTGCTCTACAGAACACTCGGTCCCGAAGAGGCAAAAAAGATTTTAGACAAACTCTCAAAAAGCATGCAAAATACACAAAACTTTGCCTATCTTTCAAAAATCAAACCACAACAGCTTTCAGACTTTATTATCAATGAACATCCACAAACAATTGCTTTGATTTTGGCACATATGGACCCTACTGAGGCTGCCGACACATTGCAGTATTTTCCGGATGATTTGCGAAGTGAAGTTGCGATGCGTATGGCAAAACTCGGAGACATTTCCCCTTCGGTTATCAAACGGGTTTCTGCTGTTCTTGAATCAAAACTTGAATCGCTTGCTTCTTATAAAGTAGAAGTTGGCGGAACACGTGCGGTTGCAGATATCTTTAACCGCCTTGGTGCAAAAAGCTCTAAAGCGACTTTGGCAAATATTGAGCAGGTCGATGAAGAGTTGGCAACACAGATTAAAGAGATGATGTTTACTTTTGAAGATATTGTGACTTTGGACAAGAATTCTATTGCAGAGATTTTAAAGGCTGTAGACAAAGCAGAATTGATGCTGGCACTCAAATCTGCTCCGGAAGAGTTAAAAGAGAAGTTTTTCTCTGCAATGAGTGAGCGGGCTCGAGAAGCCTTTGAAGAAGAGATGCAGTTCCTGGGAGCAGTCAAAATGAAAGATGTTGAGGCGGCTCAGAGAAAAATTGTGGAAGTGGTCAATCAGTTGGCTGAAGCGGGAACTATCCAAATGGGCTCCAGCGAAGAGATGATAGAGTAAAAAATGGCAACTATAATATCTGAAAATGAAATTAACGAGCATAATGTGCAAAAATACAGTTTTAAAGTTATTGCAATGGGCTCAAAAGAAGAGCAAAAAAAAGAAAATAAGGTATTTACACAAGAAGACAATCCAAAGGCAAGAGCTTCGGATGTTGATTCGAGTGCTCTGAGTACGAGTTCAAAAGATTCGCTTATAGAGTCTTTAATGAAAAAAACAGATGAAATGTCATCAAACTTTATAAAATTGCAAATGAGACTCGAAGCCAAAGAAGAAGAGTTTCAAGAAGAACTGAAAAAAGCCAGGGAAGAGGCTTTTGCTGAAGGCTTGAAGGCCGGAGAGGCAAAAGCAAGAGAAGAGATTGACAAAACACTGCGTAGTAAACTCGAGCTTTTGACAAACTCCATACAAAAACTTGAAGAGAGTGCGAGTGAATTTGAAAAAGCTTTAGAAGGGATAAAGAACGAATTGCTGCATGCGGCCATAGACATTGCAAAAGAGGTTGTACAGATTGAAGTCAGTGAAAATTCCTCACAGATTGCTAAAAAACTCAGTGATGAGTTGATACAGGAATTACAAAATGCTTCTAAAATAACACTGAAGGTCAATCCAAAAGATCACAGCGCTATCGCAGAACATTTTACCAAACTTGAGCATGTAAAAGTTTTGCCTGAAAGTGCAGTAAGTGAAGGCGGTGTTATAGTTTTGAGTGATGCAGGAAATATTGATGCACAAATATCAAAAAGATTTGAGAGAGTAAAAAAGGCAGCTTTAAGTGAGTAGAATGAATATAAAAGAGAAAAGTATTAAAGAGCTTGAAGCTCTCAGTGAAGATATAAGAAAACGAATTTTGGAAGTTGTGAGTAAGAATGGCGGACATTTGAGTTCTACTCTCGGGGCTACAGAGATAATTGTGGCAATGCATAAAGTATTTGATTCTCAAAAAGATCCTTTTATCTTTGATGTATCACACCAGGCGTATGCCCACAAACTGCTTACAGGAAGATGGGAAGAATTTGATACACTCAGACAGTTTAAGGGAATATGCGGTTATACAAAACCAAGCGAAAGCAGCGATGATTATTTTGTGGCAGGACACAGTTCAACGTCAATATCTCTGGGAGTCGGGGCTGCCAAAGCCATAGCGCTTAAAGGTCAGCAAAACGAACGTATTCCCGTGGTGCTTATCGGTGACGGTTCTATGACGGCAGGTATGGTGTATGAGGCGTTAAATGAGTTGGGTGAGAGAAAGTACCCGATGATTATTATTTTAAATGATAATGAGATGAGCATAGCAAAACCTATTGGTGCAATCAGCAGAATGCTCAGCTCTGCCATGGCATCTCCTTTTTACCAAAGATTTAAAAAAAATACGGAGAGTTTTGTCGACAACTTTGGTGACGGTGCCAGATATATTGCAAAGCGCATGGAAGAATCTTTGAAACTCATTACTCCGGGCATACTCTTTGAAGAGATGGGGATTAACTATATAGGTCCAATAGACGGGCACAATATTGCACAACTTGTAGAGATACTCAAAACGGCAAGAAAATTAAACGAACC
Organism: Sulfurimonas sp. ST-27; assembly: GCF_048081595.1. Lineage (GTDB taxonomy): Bacteria > Campylobacterota > Campylobacteria > Campylobacterales > Sulfurimonadaceae > Sulfurimonas > Sulfurimonas hydrogeniphila. Next base: position 1,705,430 of record NZ_CP182226.1, on the reverse strand, counting down.
GGTTATAATTCATGCACAGACTCTTAAAGGAAAAGGGTATGAAATTGCAGAAGGCAAAGAAGAAAAATGGCATGGTGTCGGTCCGTTTGATCTCTCCAGCGGCAGTTCTGCCAAAAAAGCCGCAACAAAAAGCGCGACACAGATATATACCGAGTCTCTTCTTTCTTTATGTGAAAAAAATGAGAAGATTGTCGGTGTTACAGCAGCAATGCCAAGCGGTACAGGGCTAAGTGAGCTTATAAAAAAATATCCGACACGTTTTTGGGATGTGGCTATTGCAGAACAGCATGCCGTGACTTCTATGGCAGCACTGGCAAAAGAGGGATTTAAACCTTTTTGCAGTATTTATTCCACATTTTTGCAGCGTGCCTATGATCAGGTAATTCACGATACCTGCTTGATGGATCTGCCTGTTGTATTTGCACTTGACCGTGCCGGAATTGTTGGAGAAGACGGAGAAACCCACCAGGGTGTATTTGATGTCAGTTATTTGCGGACTATTCCAAATATGACACTGTTTGCACCTAGAGATGAGAAGAGTTTTCATCAGGCAATGGGTTTTGCCGCAAAATATGAGCATCCGTGTTCTTTGCGTTATCCCAGGGGTTCTTTTACAGAAACTGATTTGCCTGAGTCTGCACCTTTTGAACTTGGAAAATCCCAGCTTTTACAGACGGCAAAGAGCAATATTCTTTTTATCGGTTACGGAAATGGTGTCGGACGGGCATATCAAACAGCACAATGCATGAAAGAAGATGTAAGTATTCTCGATTTACGTTTTGTAAAACCGCTTGATGAAGAGATGCTCAAAGATTTGTCAAACAGGTATAACAAATGGTTTGTTTTTTCAGATACGGCAAAGTATGGCGGTGTCGGCTCTGCTATTTTAGAGTTTTTGGCAAAGGAGAATATTTTAAATATATCCGTTGTATCTTTTGAATACGAGGATGCATTTATCACACACGGTAATACCAGAGTTGTAGAAGAGTCTTTAGAACTCTTGCCTGAACAACTGGCAAAAAAAGTCATAAACCATAAACCTTAGTAATCTACTATGTTTACTTGACTTTAAACGACTTCTTTATTATTATTCCAACAATCAATACAAGGAGTCGGCATGAGTCAAAAGTCCTGTCCTATATCATTTATCAAAGTTGATGCTAATATTGTCAGAATTAATGCATCTTATATTTTACTGCTTTTCAGTCTTTATCTTAGTACATCATCCAGGGGTATTGTGCTTTTTTTAATTGCAGATTTTATGATAAGACTTTTTATTGACAAAAACTACAGCCCTTTGTACTTCCTGTCTGCAAGAACTAAAGAGCTGTTACATGTAAAGAGTAAATTTGAAGATGCTGCAGCTAAAAGACTGGCTACATATTTTGGGTTGATATTTTTAGTATTTATAGTATTATTTGATCTATTGCATGCACAAATGCTGTTTTATATTATGAGTGGTGTTTTTCTTGTATGTCTGTTTTTGGAAGTTGCTTTTAACTACTGTCTGGGATGCAAAATGTATTATTTATATAAAAGATTTATGTAATGGTAGGCGTGTCTACAAAAAGCCTGTATGGTGTTGCAGCAATGCATGCGTTGTACAATTCTCCCAGAAACAAGCTGATGCAGATAAAAGAGATAGCTGCGATGACGCAAATTTCGCACGGTTACCTTGAACAGATTCTTTCAAGCTTGAAAAAGCACGGCTTTGTTGTAAGTATAAGAGGTGTAAACGGCGGGTATAAACTGGCCACAGATGCTTCTAATATTATCGTTCTAGATATTGTAGAAGCCTTGGAAGGAGAACTTTTTGTAGTAGGGCAAAATGTTGGAGCAAGTGTAGTGCTGGACTCTTTTTGGAAAGATATTCAGGAGAAAGTCCGTGCTGTTTTTCATGTAAAACTCTCTGAACTTGACAAGGCATATGCAACATATTTTTATGAAATTTAAAGCATAATAATCCCTGCAAATCTTCCGGTAGGGTTGTTTTTTCTGTAAGAATAAAATCTGTCAGAATGACAACAGTTGCAAATATCTGATATCTCAATATTCTTGGCTAAAACACCTGCTGCACAGAACTGTTTCTGGAGTATTGCTCTGATATCCAGGTAGAATTTCTTTCCTTTTTTATCAACAGCATAACTGACTTCTTTCTCTTTTGCCTCTTTGTAAATCTGCTCATTTATTTCATAACATTTCTGACATATTGCAGGTCCGACGGTGACTAGAAGATCCTTCATATCAGATGAAAAACTCCTGACAAAACTGTTAAGAACATTTTGAACAATATTTTCAAAGGCTCCTGCTCTGCCGGCATGTGCTGCAGCAATGACATTTTGTTTGGGATCATAAAAAAGGACCGGAGAACAGTCGGCTGCCATTACCAGCAGAGGGGTGTTTTTTTTATTTGTAATCACTGCGTCACAGGTAGGAGGATTGAAAAAGTTGTCGTTTTTATCAACTGTTTTTACAATATTTGAGTGAATCTGTTTCATGTGTACAAGTGCTTTATAGTCATAATGGAGCTTTTTTGCCAAAGTTTTATGATTTTGCAGTACATTTTTTGGATTATCCTGAACATGAAAGGCTAAATTCCCGCTTTCCTTACATGTAAAGGCATGTGTGAGTTTTGAGTAGTTGTTTAATAATTTACTTTGATAAAATTTCATATAATGATTATAACATAAGCCATGATAAATAGAAAAAGGAAAAATATTGAGTAAACTAAGTATGTACCCGGTCACACTTGATGGAGAAAATATTGAGAAAAAACGCAAAGAGATACGCGAGTACTTCCATAATACCTTTGATCTGTTTGAAAAAGTTTTTGAATTGTTGCAAGATGAGTTTGTGTTTTACAAGAAAAGCGAACCGACCCGTCATCCAATGATATTTTATTTTGGACATACAGCGACCTTTTTTGTAAACAGACTTGTGAGTATGCAAATAATTTATGAAAGAATAAATCCTGAGTTTGAGTCTCTGTTTGCTGTAGGCGTGGATGAAATGCGTTGGGATGATCTGGACGAGTCACGCTACAGGTGGCCTGAAGTCTCAGCAGTGAAAAATTACCGGGATGCTGTGCGAAAACTGGTGGACAGATTGATCATGCAGTTGGAGTTTAGCTTACCGATAAAACAGAACTCACCAATGTGGATTATACTGATGGGGATAGAGCATGAACGTATTCACATAGAGACATCTTTGGTGCTGCATCGTCAAATGCCTCTGGAATATATCAAAGATGTTCCTGAATTCAATATCTGTACACACTCTTCAGATGCGCCTCAAAATGAGATGATAACACTCAAGGGCGATACAGTTACTCTGGGAAAAGCCAAGAATCATCATCTGTATGGATGGGATAATGAATATGGCAGCTATGAAGAAGTTGTTAAAGATTTTCAGGTTTGTAAATTTCTTGTCAGCAATGGCGAATTTATGGAGTTTGTCAATGACGGCGGATATGAGACAAAAGAGTACTGGAATGAAGAAGGGTTGGTGTTTTTAGAAAAATCCAATGCAAAGCATCCTCATTTTTGGGTCAAAGAAAACGGAGTCTTTAAGTACAGAGCGTTGAGCAAGATTATAGATATGCCGCAAGATTGGCCTGTAGATGTGAATGCTCTTGAGGCAGAAGCATTTTGCAGATACAAAAGCAAAAAAGAGAATAAAGAGTATCTCCTTCCAAGTGAGGCAGAATATGAGTTGATATATAAAAAAGCCAATCTTAAAGATGTTCCTGCCCTGCATGAGAGTCGTGCAAATATCAATTTTTATCATTATGCTTCCTCCTGTCCTGTTGATGAGTTCGGTTTTAACGGGATTTATGATGTTATAGGAAATGTATGGCAGTGGAGCAGAACACCGATACGCCCTTTTAAAGGTTTTGAAGTGCATGCGGCCTATGACGACTTTTCTGTGCCTACTTTTGATGACAAGCATGCTTTGATACTCGGTTCATCATGGGCCAGCAGTGGAAACCTAATCATGAAACACTCTCGGTATGCATTTAGAAAACACTTTTTTCAAAATGCCGGTTTTCGCTATGTTATAACACAAAACAGCAAAGATAACCGTGGAGATATCTATGAGAGTGATGAACTTGTTTCACAGTATTGTGAATTTCAGTATGGTGACACGCATTTTGGTGTTGAAAATTTTGCCATAGCCTGTGCAAAGATTGCTGCAAAATATGCAACAAATACAACAAAAGCACTGGATTTAGGCTGTGCAACAGGAAGAGCCAGTTTCGAGCTTGCAAAAACATTTGACAGAGTTGAGGGTATAGATTTTTCTGTACGTTTCATTCAGGTCGGTTCCAAATTACAAGAAGCAGGCTATGTTGCGTTTACATGTAAGGAAGAGGGTGAACTCAGTATCAATAAAAAAGTGACTCTGCAGGATTTGGGATATGAGCAGTTGGCTGAGAAAGTCTCTTTTTGGCAGGGAGATGCCTGTAACCTGAAGCCTGATTTCACTGCGTATGATTTGATAATGGCGACGAACCTCATAGACAGACTTTACAACCCAAGACTCTTTTTGGACACGGTAGACCAAAGACTCAATGCCGACGGTATACTGATGCTTACCTCTCCCTATACATGGCAGGAAAGCTCTACAAAAAAAGAGTTTTGGCTTGGCGGATACAAAGATGAAAACGGGAATGCAGTCAGAACAATAGAGCGCCTGAAAGATATTCTGCATGATAAATTTGAGCTTTTACATGTAGAAGATTTGGAGTTTGTCATAAAAGAAACAGCAAGAAAATATCAACATACCGTTTCACAGGTAAGTGTATGGAAAAAGCGTTGAAGAAGTACAGTTTTGAAACAGCCAGTGAACGTGAAGGCAGCAATGCGGAAAAATATGTTTTAAGAGAACAGCTTTTCGGTACACAGGATGTCCTTCCTGTATGGGTAGCAGATATGGATATAGATACACCACAGTGTGTTTTGGATGCTGTGAAAAAGAGACTCCGGCATCCGGTGATGGGATATGAAGAGGTACCGGAGTCCGCATTTATGGCACAGATTGCATGGATGAAACAAGAGCATAATGTTACTTTTGCATTGGAAGATATGTTCTATTCCCATTCTGTTGTAGCATCGATGCATACTGCTATAGAGGCTTTTACAAAAGAGGGAGAGGGTGTTATCGTACAAACACCTGTCTATCCGCCTTTTTTCCACAGTGTCTTGCAATTAAACAGAAAACTTGTCAAAAATCCGCTTACATGTAACAAGCAGGGAAAATATGAATTTGATATAGAAGATTTGAAAGCAAAAATTGATGAAAATACAAAGCTTTTGCTGCTGTGTTCTCCTCATAATCCTGTGGGAAGAGTATGGAAAAAAGAGGAACTTGAACAGATACTGGAAGTTTGTCTACAACATAATATTGTCGTTTTTGCGGATGAAATACATGCTGATCTGGTCTATGCACCATACAAACATACTCCGTTTGCCGCATTAGGCTCACGGGCAAAAGATATTACACTTACCGCAATTGGCGTAGGAAAAACTTTTAATATGGCAGGTTTTGCAATAAGCACAGTAGCCATCCCGAACAAAGAGCTGCGGGAAAAATTTAAAAAAGCGTATGACAAAGTGCATTTTGCCCAAGGCTCATCTTTGTCACATGTAGCATTTGAAGCTGCCTACAAAGAAGCAAAAGAGTGGCTTAGAGCATTGAAAATTCATTTATATGAAAACTATTCTATGCTGAGCGCACTTGCAAAAAAGTATCCGCACTTTATAAAGGTAACACCGATTGAGGCGACCTACCTGGCATGGATTGATTGTCGCGGTATGGGCTTAAAAGACAAAGAGCTCCGTAGCTTTTTTATCAAAGAAGCAAAACTCGGACTTAATCCCGGTATCAGTTTTGGCAGAGAAGGCAGTGGGTTTATGCGCTTGAATTTTGCGCTCAGCTCTGCTAAAATGGCAGAGGTCGTTCAAAGACTTGAAAATGCATTGAGGAAAATAAGTGGCTGATATAAACTGGAATGAGTATAAAGAGTATAAAAGATACACAGCAAAAAATGACAATTTCGCAATATTGCTTGATTTCATTAAGAGTTATTATAACATGACAAACCCTTTTGAAATCTTTGAAATACTTGTTCAGGACGAAACGGCAAAAATGATGCTGGATAAACGCAATATAACAGATCCGGAAAAACTGGAAAATTTTATGTTTCAAAACTAAATGAAGAAAGAGTTAAAAAAAATTACTGCGTTTATTCAAAAACATCATGTGATGAGCCTGGCAACAACAGACAGGGACCAACTTAGCGTTTGCAGCCTTTTTTATGCGTATGACACGAAGAGTCTCTCTTTTATCGTAGCAAGCAGTGAAGAGACATTACATGTAAAGCATATTTTAAAAAATCCGTTTATTGCAGGGAATATTTTACTTGAAACACAGGAAGTCGGAAAAATTGAGGGTTTACAGTTTCGGGGGGAAATGAAGCAACTGCAAAACAGTGCTTTGAAAAAACTCTATTTTAAAACCTTTCCGTATGCATTGGCAATGATGCCCAAACTCTGGCAAATAGAAGTGCATTATTTTAAATTGACTGATAACAGACTGGGTTTTGGAAAAAAAATTATTTACGAACCGTTTTCACTTTAAACAAGGAGCAATCAGCCCCACTGCTGTTTAAAACCACCATAGAGGGAATCTGTACGGATTTAAATCCGTACGCTTTGCATCCATGCGGTTTTGATGCTTCCCAGGTTACATAATAGTATTCACATTTTCTACAATTAATTCTTTTCATAAATCTCTCTCTTTAAGTAAGTAATTCTAGCATATTAGATAAAATAAAGAAATGAATTTCTTCCAGATTAAAAGGAAACAGATGAATAATAAAATTTTTTTGATGCTGCAACTGCAAAATCAGCTCAACGATGCAACCAATGGTGAAGAGTGGACAAAAGGCATAACAAAAAACGGCAAGTCTATTAACTGGAAACGCTGTATATATATGGAGTGCGCAGAGATGGTGGACAGTTTTGGCTGGAAGCATTGGAAGAGTATAGATGTCGAGCCTGACTGGCAAAATCAGCAGATTGAAGTTATAGATGTCTGGCATTTTATTATGAGCCTGGCAATAGAAGAATACAGTAAAAATTTACAAGGCGGCATCGAAGATATAGCGATAGACATATCAGCTTTGAAAGCACTCGGTGGCATAGAATCCGATGCTGCAGCATTTGCATCGCAGGAGGATGTGATGCAAAAAATTGAAAATCTTATACGCATTGCTGTCTCAAAAGAGAGCATTGCTTTAGAAGAACTGGTATCAGAATTTTTTGATTTGGTCAGTATGAGCGGTCTGAATCTAGAGACGCTTTATCGTCTTTATGTAGGAAAAAATATACTCAATCAGTTCCGTCAGGATCACGGATACAAAGAGGGCAGCTATATAAAAATCTGGAAGGGTGAAGAAGATAACGTTGTGATGAAAAGAATATGGGAAGAGCACGCTGATGTGACTCCTGATGAGCTGTATAAAAAACTTGAACAGGCCTATCCTGCAGAAAGTGAGAGCTGATTTTTGCAAGATACTGTTTTAGAGATAAAAAATGTAAGCTTTGGCTATACAAATAAGAAGCCTCTTTTTGAAAACTTTTCACTGTGTTTAAAACAGGGGGAGTTAAAGGCTATAGTCGGAGAGAGCGGAGCCGGTAAAAGTACACTTTTTGAACTTATACTCGGAAATCTCAAACCACAAAACGGTACGATTAAAGTTTCAAGGGTGTCTGAGATTTTTCAAGATCCTTACAGTTCCTTTCATCCGAGTTATACATTATTGCACCAAATAAAAGATGTGGCATCTTTGGATAATCTCCACAGTTTGATGGAAAATATGAGTTTTGAGTATGATCTGCTTTTAAAACTGCCGCATGAACTCTCAGGCGGACAGCTTCAGCGTGCATCTATCATAAGGGCTATGCTTATGCAACCGCAACTCCTCTTACTGGATGAACCGACATCGGCACTCGATAATGTGATTCAGCTTGAAGTGATGAAAATGCTTATAAAAAATCTTGACTCAATGGGAATGCTTTTGATTACCCATGACATGGACTTGGCATCCTGGTGCGCAGATGAGGTCATCAGGATTTAAAAAAATGGTTGATGAGATAATAACCGCTTCCCGCCATAAATACTGTTCCAAAAACATTCAGTGCCATATTTAAAAGCCCCAACGCGATACTCCCTCCTTCCAAAAGCAAAAAACTTTCAATGGCAAAGGTGGAATAGGTGGTCAATGCACCTAAAATTCCTGTTGAGAGAAAAGATTTCATATGGGGTGTTAAAAAAGTTGAATACATAAAATATGCCAAAAGCGCACCCATAATAAAACTTCCTATGAGGTTGACACCAAGTGTCCCAAAAGGGAGTTCATGCGGTACTCTGTGGGAAATAAGCCCGTTAATGTATGAGCGTAATACTGCTCCGATAAATCCGCCGCTACCTATTGCTAGTATTGTTTGCCAGCTCATGATCGTATACCTTTTGCATTTTTTTTCTTAGTTCATTTAACCAGTCCGGATCATTTTTATCAGCAATAAAAGAGTCAAGAAAAACAACTTTTATATTTCGGGGAACATAATAAAAACGTTTCAGATCATAGCACTTTGCAGTCTCTATAAGAACGATAGGCTGCACTTTGAGCTTGTATTGATCTGCGATGACTTTGGCTCCTGACTTGAAAGGGAGCATTTTGGCTCCTTTTGAACGTGTGCCTTCTGGAAACATTGTAATGACTCTTTTCTTTTTCAGCCTGTCTTTGGCAGCACGAAGCAGTTTGATGAGAGATGTTTTGCTCTCCCTTTCTACTTCTATATCTTCTGGCATACTCATTGCCAAACCAAAAAACGGTACATCAAAAAGAGACTTTTTTGCAACCCATGTTATATCTTTATTTGTAACAGTCTCCAAAATACCGATATCCAAATCACTTTGGTGGTTTACTAAAAACATTTGTGCATCGGGGTCTTCTTTTCCTTCGACTGTTGTAGAAAAAAATGTAGTGAGCCTGATAAACCATGCTACTGCTTTTCTTGCATAGGGACGAGGTAAAATCGGATATAATATTATGGAAAAAGTCAGCCCTGTAAAGATAATGAACGTGGCATAAGCCCAACTAATATGAGCAAGTATCTTCATTTTTCACCCAGCCTATTTTATTGTTTTTCAGTTTTACTTTTATAAAGTTTCGCACCTGTCCTTCTTTCGTTAAATGGTATTGTGTTTGTGTTGTTTCAAATACAGTAGAGTTGTCTACCGGCAGCAGATAAAGAGGTGTACCCTCTTTGATACATACTTTTTTCTGGGGTATTGCCAGATAAATTATATAAATTAATGGTATGATAATAAAAATCAGATAGAAATATTTACGACGTACAAGAATTAGAATAAAACCTAAGAATGCCACAGCAGCCGCTATATACATCTTGATCGTCTCATGTGACTGGTCTCGCGGTCGCAAGTCACTTTGTGTGGTAACACTGTCATCATTGACTATAATCGGGATTGTGACTAAAGCATAATCATTTTTAAGCAAATTAAAATAGGAAAAAGAAAAATTTTCTATTTTTTTGTCAATAATAACAAAATATATAATCTTCCCTTCCCTGTAGTTACCGGAAATTGATTCAAGTCCCTGCTTGTATACATGTTTAAAACGGATTTCATTCAGATCAGCGTTTTGTGCTGAGGCAACAAATATAACAATGTTGTGTGTATCGTCATACACTGTTGTTTTATACTCTTGAACAGTAAAACTATTGGCTATGATATTGGAAAAGTTTTCCCCGGGATTGAGTGTAATTACATTAAGGTTCGGACCTTGAAGCGTTGTGCTGTTGTAATCATGGGGTGCCATTAAAAAAGCTTCAATATCGGGAAGTTTTGCCTGTTTTTGTGTTGCCTGCATATGAAAAGTATCAAAATAATACTTTCCTTTTTGCACTCTCTGGGGTGCTTCATCAAGGATTTTGATACCTTGATGATTTGAAAATTCATACAAAACATCATCAAAGTTTTTTACTGTTGAGAGTGTTTTGTAAGTTACGGGAAATATTTCACCTTTAATAACTCTTGTCGGAATTTCATCATAGCTGAGATAAATCACTTTATTTGCAAAAAGTGATGTGATGAAAATGAGAGCAATTAAAAGTGCTTTGATCACGACGCTAAAAATCCTTCTAGCATTTTTATTCCGTCATCGCTTCCCAAGAGAGATTCCATAGCGCGTTCTGGATGCGGCATAAGGCCAAAAATATTTTTTTCTTTATTGCAAACACCTGCAATGCCTGCAACACTTCCGTTAGGATTTTGTATTTCACCGTTTGCGTCAGTGTATTTCAAAAGTATTTGTCCGTTGGCTTCAAGCTCTGCCAGACCCTCGTCATTTATGTAATAGTTTCCGTCATGGTGTGCTATTGGTATATTTACAACATCGCCGGTATGCAGTTTTTTTAAAAAAATATTGTCACAGTTTTCTACACGAAGATGGTGATGTTTTGAAATGAAGTGCAGCCCTTCGTTCCGCTTCAGTGCGCCGGGAAGAAGTCTTACTTCTGTTAAAACCTGAAAACCGTTACAAATACCTAAAATTTTTCCGCCATTTTCTGCATACTCTTTTACTGCAGACATAACAGGGCTGAATTTCGCAATAGCACCGCTTCTGAGGTAATCACCATAGGAAAATCCTCCTGCTACTACAAGCAAATCAGTATCTTCGGGTATTGTTGTAGATTTGTGCCATACTATCTGTGTTGTCGCACCAAGTTTTTCAAAAGCATACTGTGTATCATATTCACAGTTCGTTCCCGGAAATTGTAAAATAGAAACTTTCATTATACAAGCTCTATAGTATAGTCTTCAATTACGGTGTTTGCCAAAAGATCTTCACACATTTTTGTCACATCAGACATTGCTTTTTCTTTATCTGTTTCATTAATTTTGAGTATGATCTGTTTGCCTACACGAACATCTTCAACATTACCAAATTGCAGAGAGTTAAGGGCATGATGTACAGCTTTTCCCTGCGAGTCTAATACGCCTGCTTTTAAAAATACATTTACTATTGCTTTCATTTGTTATTTTCCTAAAATTCTGTTTAATACCTGCTCGTAAGCTACTGTAACGCCACCTAGTCCTTGTCGGAATCTGTCTTTATCCATTTTTTCACCACTTTGTATGTCCCAAAAACGGCAGTTGTCCGGTGAAATTTCATCAATGAGAATGATATTTCCCTCTTTGTCTTTTCCGAATTCAAGTTTAAAATCAACTAAATTCAAACCTTTCTGAGCAAAATAAGGCTTTAAAATATCATTTACCTGTCGAGCCATACGGCGAAGTTTGTCAAGCTCATCCTGAAAATCAACCAGTCCAAGAATCAGTGCATGCTGGTCATTGAGTTTAGGATCACCAAGTTCATCATTTTTGTAGTCAAATTCTACAAGAGTAAAAGGAAGAACCGTACCGTCTTCAATGCCAAGGTTGCGGGTAAGACTTCCCGTTGCAATATTGCGAACAATGACCTCTATGAGGATAACATCAACTTTTTTATGAAGCATGTGATTGTCATCAAGCATTTTCACAAAATGAGTAGGAATGCCATTCTTTTCCAAGAGTTTGAACAATTCTGTAGAAATTTTATTGTTCAGTGCTCCTTTTCCGACTTCGCTGGATTTTTTTTCGCCATTAAATGCTGTTAAGTCATCTTTAAATTCAGAAATGACTAAATTTTCATCTTCTGTCGCGTAGAGTTTTTTTGCCTTACCTTCGTAAAGTAATTCTTTTTTTTTCACGTTTTTTATCCTTTCATTATAACAAGAGCTTTTATGATGTCAACGGCTTCTTTGAGTTGAATGTCTTTGTTGAGCATTTCTGGCGTAATTATATCTTTTTTATCTTTTTTATCTTCTTTAGTCTCTTCTTTTTTCCCGTCAACTTTTTCAAGTTCTTCCTGCAGATGTTTTTTCAGGTCTGCTTCTTTTATGGCAAACTCATTTTTATGTGTTTTAAGCTCACCTGGAATAACGACTACGTCAGGCTTCACGCCTACCGCCTGAATGGTTCTTCCGCTTGGGAGGTAGTATCTGGCAATAGTAAGTTTTATTGCTTCTGTTTTTGTAATAGGCAGGACAACCTGTACACTTCCTTTGCCAAAAGTGTTTTCTCCTACGAGCACAGCGCGTTTGTGGTCTTGCAGAGCCCCACTGACAATCTCGCTGGCACTGGCACTTCCCCCGTTGACCAAAACAACCAAAGGAACCTTTGTCAGAGTGTTTGAGGCATGAGCGCTGTAGGTTTTGTTTTCAATTTTTCGTCTTCCTTTTTGGGAAACTATCACGCCGCTGTCTACAAAAGAGTCAACCAGACCTACTGCCTGGTCAAGTAATCCGCCGGGATTGTTTCTTAAATCTAAAATAATACCTTTAGTGGAAGCTTTGCGTTTATTTATCTCTTTCGTAACATCTTCTACAACTTTTTTGTCAAAACTGGCAACGCGTATGTATAAAATATCATTATTTATTACTTTTGCGTGTACAGATTCTATTTTGATTATATCACGGACAATATGGATAGAAAGAGGCTTGAGTTCTCCCTCTCTGACGATGAGCAAATCAATAGGTTCTCCGACTTTTCCCCGCATAAGGGATACCGCTTCATCTATAGTCATGCCAATAGTAGATTTGTCGTCAATTTTTAAAATTATATCACCTGCTTTGAGCCCTGCTTTGTCTGCCGGTGTTCCGTCAATAGGGGATATAACTGTGAGTGCACCGTCTTTCATACCAACAGTAATTCCCAGACCGCCAAATTCACCTTCTGTCTGTACTTTTAATCGTTTGTAATCTTTTTCTGTCAGATAATTTGAATGGGCATCAAGATTTTTCATCATACCGTCAAGTGCTTTGTCTATAAGCTCTTCTATCGTTACATCATCAACATCATATTGTTGTACTATGCTGATGACTTTCGTGAATTTCTCCAAAGCCTGAAGTCTAGAAGCCTGTGCATCTTTTATGGAACTCTCTGCAAATAAAGAAGAAGAAAGCATAAGCGCTATTGATGTCGCAACCGATGCAAATCCTAGAGTGATAAACTTTTTGTTTTTCATAATAAACCTACTGTTGATTTTTTAAAGAAGATATTATACCAACAGTTGATAAATGGAAAACTTTTATGCTAAATATGATAAAATCATTTTAAATTTGTATGGGATATCAAATGAAAAACATTGTACTGATAGGTTTCATGGGTGTAGGCAAAGGAAGTATAGCGCGCGAAGCGCTCAAATATTCTTCGTATATGACGATAGACACTGATGACATTATAGAAAGCATGGAAAACAGAAAAATTAAAAAGATATTTGAAGAAAACGGTGAAGAGTATTTTAGAAAACTGGAAAAACGGGTTGCAAAATGGCTGGAAACAAGTGTACATGATACGCTGATTTCTACCGGCGGCGGTTTCTACAAACAGACAAATTTACAAAAAATAGGTACAATTGTTCTATTGGATTCTCCTTTTGATGCTATCATTAAACGATTAAAAGAACACCCCAATGCAACAAGAAAATTGAAAAAAAGACCGTTGCTTGCTGATTTGAAAAAAGCAAAAAAACTTTATGATGAACGACGACCTCAGTATCTGAAGTTGGCAGATATCATCATAGATGTTACAGGAAAATCAGCACAGGAATGTGCAAAAGAACTCTTAAAAAAGGTAAAAAAACATGGGTAAATTATTATTGGTACTGGCATTTGTATTCACAACATCTCTGATGGCTGATGAGATACACTGGGCAAAAGACTATCAAGAAGGGATGGTTCAGGCACAAAAAGAGCATAAACCTGTTCTTTTTATTATTTCAAGTCACTCTTGCAAATACTGTCTGCTTCTTGATAAAACAACACTTAAAGATGAAAAAGTTGTGCAAAAGATAAATAAAAATTTTATTGCTGTTCGTTCATGGACGGACAAAAGAGATTATATTCCGGCTGTACTGGCACAAAATACTCCGGGCCTTCCGGGAATATGGTTTTTGTTACCAAACGGTGATCCTATGTTTCAGCCACTTTTGGGATATGCAAAAAAAGATGTGTTTTTACAGGCATTAGAGATAGTGCAAAAAGAATTTAATACAAATCAAAAGAGAGTGAAAAAGTAATGATATTTGTAAAATCCAGTGATAATGATTTTGATGGAAAGTTTGAAGAACTTTTAGCGCGCGGAAAGATGGATATTGCCCATGTGAGCGGTATAGTAAATGATATTATTGAAGATATAAAAACAGATAAAAATCTGGCTTTGCGATCACATATCAGTAAGTTTGACAACTGGACACCAAAAAATGATGCAGACTTGAAAATAACGACTGCATCTATGCAAAAAGCCTATGAAAATATTGACAAAAAGCTTAAAGATGCCCTGCATCTTGCCTATGACAGAATAAAAGCATATCATGAAAAGCAAAAACCGAAATCATGGTTTGATACAGAAGCAAACGGAACGATTTTGGGACAGCAGGTGACTCCGGTTGAGAGTGCAGGGCTCTACATTCCGGGAGGAAAAGCAGCTTACCCCTCATCTTTGCTTATGAATGTTATTCCTGCGCAGGTTGCAGGTGTTGAAAATATTATTATCTGTACGCCGACACCGGATAATGAACCAAATGAGCTTTTACTCGCTGCCTGTCATCTTTGTGGTGTGAGTGAGGTATATAAAGTGGGTGGTGCAAGTGCTATTGCCGCAATGGCGTATGGAACCGAGACAATACCGAAAGTGGATGTTATAACAGGACCCGGAAATATTTTTGTGGCAACTGCAAAAAAAATGGTTTTCGGTGAAGTCAATATTGACATGATAGCCGGGCCAAGTGAAATAGGTATTTTGGCAGATGAGAGTGCAAAGGCCAACCACTTGGCTATAGATCTGCTTTCTCAGGCAGAACATGACGAAATGGCAAGTTCTATTTTGATTACACCCTCGCAAAAACTGGCCGATGCTGTAAAAGATGAAATTGAAATATGGCTAACAAAACTTTCACGCCAGGAAATAGCCAGAAAATCCATAGAAGAAAGAGGGGCAATCATCGTAACAAAAGATATGGATGAAGCCGTTGGTTTGATGAACAAAATAGCGCCCGAACATCTTGAAGTCGCTACGATGAGCCCTTTTGAACTTTTGCCGTATATCAAGCATGCCGGAGCAATATTCTTGGGACACAACACACCTGAAGCTATAGGCGACTATGTTGCAGGACCAAACCACACGCTTCCTACTGGGGGTACAGCAAAATTTTATTCACCGCTTGGTGTTGAAAATTTTATGAAAAAAAGTTCTATTATTTCATTCAGTAAAAATGCTATCAATGAGATTGGAGAAGAGTGCGCTTTGATTGCAAATACAGAAGGATTAACGGCTCATGAACAGTCTGTCCGTGTTCGCCTAAAATAAATAATTATCTGATTATAATATATTAGTTATAAAATTTTATTTTATAACTAATATAAATCTTTGAAATATTAATTTTCCCGATATACCCATTACAAAAAAATTATCAAAAATATATCACTCTTTTATTACTTCTTTAAGGTTCATGCGTTAATATATCTACAGTAAAAAAAGCCTGAAATGCCGTGCATAAGGGCTTCTTTTAGTGTTAATAAGTCGTAGTTATAAATCTTAAAAAAGCCACTGAAGGCCAAAGGAGAATATATGCAATTAGGTTTCCTAGTTGATTTACACCTGTGTATGGGTTGTAAAGGTTGTGAGATCGCATGTAAAGTGGAAAATGAAGTTCCGCTTAGTACATGGAGACTTCGTGTTAAATATGTAGATGTGGGAACTTTCCCTGAAACTAAGAGAACATTCACCCCTCTTAGATGTAATCATTGTGAAAATGCACCATGTGAAAGAATTTGTCCGGTATCCGCTCTTCACTATATTGAGAATGGTATTGTAAACATTGATAAAGAGAGATGTATCGGCTGTGCCGGTTGTGTAATGGCCTGTCCGTACGGTGCAATATACATTGATCCTGAAACGCAGACTGCTGATAAATGTACCTACTGTGCACACCGTATTGCATCTTCGATGATGCCGGCCTGTGTGGTTGCATGTCCGGTAGAAGCAAATATTTTTGGTGACTTGGAAGATCCTGCATCAAATATTTCAAGATATATTCAAGATCACAGAGATGTACAGGTTCGTAAACCTGAGAAGGGAACAAATCCTCATCACTATTATGTCGGAGCAGGACAAGCGAGTCTTAATCCTCTTGCATCAAGAAGAGAAGAAGGGTATAACCTGTTTAACAATATTACAACACTTCCACTAGGGGGGCATCACTAATGGTACATGAAACTTTAGCAGCAACAAATGCTGTAGTAACTCTAGATGTTGCAATTCCTGATATATTCTGGGGTTGGTATGTAACAATGAATATGTGGGCAAAAAGTATCGGTACCGGTCTGGTATTTATGCTTTTTCTTTTATTAAAGAAAAATCCGAGTGAAATGAACGGACTGCGAACGCCGGTTATGATTGCTTCTTTTATCTTTATGAATATTTTCCTGGTTTTCACATGGTTGGACCTGCATCAAATGTGGAGAATGTGGCATATATTCTTTTATCCTCACTGGACATCAGCAATTACAGTGGGTGCCTGGATGGCAACACTCTTTGTAGGTCTTGAATTTGTCATGATTGCAGTAATGATCAGAAAAGAGAAATGTTTGCTGACAAAACAGCCTACCGCCTTTTTTGATAAAACACTTTTTTGGGTAACGCTGCTGGCAATTCCAGTAACACTTTATACTGCCGGTATTATGGCTGAAGCAACAGCAAGAGAATTATGGCAGATGCCGACAGAATCAGCACAAATGATTTTGGCAGCAACACTGTCCGGTTCTGCGGCAATTATCCTTCTCGGCGGTTCTAAATTAAGCGATGAAACGAAAAATTTCTTTGGAGCGATTTTAGGATTAAGTGCTTTAATGGCATTTATTATTTATATGTCAGAGTATATTTTCGGTGCTATGAAAGCTGAAGAAGTTGCAGCTATCTTAGGCTATGTTAAAGGCGATGGTGAGTATGCTACAATGTTCTGGATTGGACAGTGGGTTGCATATATCTTACCAATGATACTGGTTGCGCTTTCACGAGTAAGTAACAGTAGCAGTCTTTTAAACCTCGCAGCTATTTTAGCTATCGTAGGTCTGTGGGTAGTGAAGCATGTTTGGCTAGTTATTCCACAATTATTACCAATGAGTTAAGGAGAAAGTATAAATGTATTTACAAAGTAGAAGAACATTTTTAAAAGGTGCTGCATTCAGCGTAGCTGGTGTAGCTATTGCTAAAGGGGTATTTGCAACAGATGCAATTGCCGAATCTGTTAGCCAAAGTAAGTTTACAAACACTCCTGATACAATTTCTTTTTATCCTGACCAATCAGAGTGGGACAATTTTGCGGAGCTCGACGGAGATGACTGGAAACGTGGCGGTATCGAACGCCATGGCGTCCGATCTGCCGACAATCCTGACGGTATCCAGGTAAACAACTATACAATTGTTCCAACAGTCTGTTCAAACTGTGAAGCGGGTTGTGGTCTAACTGCATGGGTTAACAAAGATACTATGACGGTAAGAAAGTATATGGGTAACCCATTACACACAGGTTCTCGAGGCAGAAACTGTGCCAAAGGGTATGCTGTAACTTCTCAAATGTACGATCCTGATCGTATTCCGTTTCCTATTAAACGTGCGCCGGGTTCAAAACGTGGTGAAGGAAAGTGGGTTCGTGTAACATGGGATGAGGCAATGGCTGCTATCGGGAAGAAAATGCATGACACACTTGCAAAAGGTGATGAGATTTCTAAAAAATCTATCATGTACCATGTCGGTCGTCCAAACGAAAACGGCTTTGGTCCGCGTGTTCCGCAATCTTTAGGAATTGACGGATACAATTCACATACCAATATCTGTTCGGCAGGGGCTCGTCAGGGAACTATCCAATGGGCAAATGATG